>JBIIGI010000084.1:0-10220 GCA_044236545.1 Chthoniobacterales bacterium | reverse complement strand
CGGACGCCTCGCTTCGGGAGGACTGACTGGTTCGTGGCATCGCTTCTCTTTAACGGAAGCGACCTTCAACCTTCAATTCAAACCTGAGAAAAGCCTCCCACCACCTCCGGAGGGGAGCCGCGTGGGGACCCTTCCCAGCTCAGTGTTACCAGCTCAGCGTTACCCATTGAGCGAGGGCATAAGCCCCGGGGCAAAAAAAGAAGCGCCCGCGGCGTGAACCGCGGGCGCTTCGAACAGGTTAATTCGCTAAACTAAGGCCTCTGGACTCAGGACTCAGGACTGAACCCGGCGGCGGATCAGCAGCAAGGTCGCGATGCCACCGAGGACCAGCGCGTAGGTCGAGGGCTCGGGAACGGCCGTGAAACGAAGGGCGGCGATCCCGGAGGAGAAATCCGAGCCCTGTGAGGAAGTAATGTCAAACTTCACGAAATTCGCCGAGATGTCGCCGAAGCTGAACGCCTGACCTGCACTGCGATTTGGCAAGGGCAAACCTCCTGCGCCACCTCCGATGGCCGCGGTGAAGTTCTGCGCGTTACTGAATGTGGTTCCACCGTCGGTCGAGAAGGAGAGCGTGAAATCCTTGACACCTCGGTCATTGTAGGTAGCCCCACCCCAGTATTCAGCGTAATTCCACAACCTGAGCCCGTTCAGGGAGTAGGTGTTTCCCAGATCAAAGATCAACGTCGCTGTAACTGAAGAGGGGCGATACTGGGCACTTCCACCACCATCTTCCATTGACGAGTAGGTCGGAAGATCACCCACAAGACCCACCTGATCACCAGTGTTCAGACCAGCCCCATTGTTGGAAAAATAGGGATTCGGAGCTAAGAGTAGATTAGATGCAGTCCATGAAGGGGTAGCATTATTTGGAGTAGAGGTCACATCAACGGGTAATACATAGGTGGCCGCATGGGCTGGCAATATGGCCGTGAGCGTCAGGATCGAGGCGGAAAGGCAGAGAGCCAGTTTCCGCAGGAGGGATGCAGTGTTTGTATTCATGGAGGGTGTTTTTTGGTGGGTTGCTATGGGTTGGGTTATTTGGTCATCGAGAAGCGCTTCGGACTGGATGCCGCTTGGCACCACCGCCGTAACGCACTCTCTGACACAAGTGAGTTTTACCACAGCTCCTCATGGCAAGCAAGTGGTTTTTTTCTTTTTTTTGGAGCCGCTACACCCCTCTCTGGATCAGGCCCGAAGGATGGAGGCGCGTGGGGCCTGCAGGCCGGAAATCAGCCAGGGCGCACTGGTGCGAAGAGAGCTTGACCCAGATTTTTCAGTGGAACCATGACAACAGGTCTGGTCCGTTCACCAAGATGTGGCGAGCGATGGGGTTAAAAAGTTGAAGTGTTAAAAGGTTAAAAGGGTTCAAAACCAATCCCAAGGAACTCTCAACGCGAAAGCCGCCACACATTTGGGGAGCAAAATGCCGTCATCGACATTACCCTCAGCCACATTGTAACTCTTCAACATTCTAACCTTTTAACTTCTTCCTTCAGTCATCCCGCCTCTAATGCAGTTTTTCGGATTCAGACCCTGCCGTGGACATCAGTTCGGAGAGGCGTTGTGAAGCTTCATCGAGTGGCAGGAGATTTTCCGAGGCCAGGGTCCCGGCGGCCTGAATGATCACAGCTGGGCCAAAGGCGGCACAGCGGGTCGCATGCTCCCGAAGTGGTCGGACTTGATCCTCACGGAGGAACCTCCATTGGAAGGGATCGCCCTTCTTTCCCGCGCCGACGTAGCGGTGGACATGCCACCAGCGGAGGAGCGCCCCCGCACCTGCGGCAAGGGATGTTGCGGCTTGATCGGCAGTGGTCGGGGGTGCCGCCGTTGCCGCGAGAAGCCCCCGGCGGGACTCGAGTTGGGCGGCAAGGATCTCCACATAGCGGCGCGGACCGCCCGGGATGCTCCTTGCAAGCTCGGTGTCCAAATGCAGCCCTCGCACCTTTTGGGCATGATCCGACGGTAGGTCACGAAGGGAAAGTTTCAGGCAGGACCACGCGGGGATCAGCACTCCCTCCGCATCGCCCAGCTCGCGGGCGAAATCGGCAAGCACCTCGCTGTCCGTTTTTTCGAGGTAGTCGGAATTGGCGGCGCCACGGGCAAAGAAGTAGAGGTTCGGCAAGACCATGACGGATTGCTGTGCGTTGCCAAAGACCCCCTTGGCCACGCTGGAGAACTGGCTTTCCTGCTTCAAGGCCTGGCGGATCAGGTCAAACTGGATCGCGGCGGCCGGCTCGCTCGGTTCGAACTCGATCGCCTCGTAGCAGAAGATGGTCGATCGCGGGATGAGCCCCGCCCGTTCGGTCTCGGCCACGGGGACGCGACCGTTCGCCCAGCCCTCGCGATGGCTGCGGCCGGGGAGAAGTTCCCACTCGCCGCTCATCCCGTTTTTCAGCGTCTCGAGCGAGGCCCGCACGGTGGGAAGCACCGGCGTGCTCCAATATCCTTCGCCCGCGGTGTCACGTCCCCAGCCGTTCCAGATCATCGGGATAACCCGCTTGCCCGGGACGGCCGACTGGTCACTGCGGAGAATGCGCAGGTATTCCTCCGGCGGGGCTCCGGCATAGCCACCCGGATCCCCGTCGATGACCACAAAGGCGTCCGCATTATCGAGCAGGCCCAGCACGGAGCGCCGGTGATCGAGGTCGAGACCTGCCTCTTCCAGTTTCTCCGCGGTTCCGGTATCGCGGGAATCGCCGGGATGAAACCGCGCTCGAAGCGAAGCGTCGGAGGAGTGGAACTGGAACTCCTGCGTCCCCTGCTCGCACTCCCCAAGCAGGAGCTGCTGACCTACCTCCGGGAGCGGAAGATCCGCTTCCGGGAGGATGCCACCAATGCAGTGGCCGATGCCTCCAGGAACAAAATCCGCCTCAAGATCCTGCCCCTGATCGAAGAGCTGCTCGGCCCATCCTTCAAGGAATCCATTGTGCGCAATGCGCGGCTGCTTGCCGACGAAGAGGATCTTCTTTCATCCCTGACGCTGCCGATGGCGGTTCATGAAACGCTCTCCGTGAAGCTGCTGCGCGGCCTTCATCCCGCCCTCCGCAGGCGCGTCCTCCATGCCTGGCTGAAGAACCGGGGGATCACCGCGCCGGGATTCGCCGAGGTCGAACTCACCGCCTCCCTCCTCGATCCGTCGGGCCCCGCCAAGGTCAACCTCCCCGGCACCCGCCACGCCCGCAGACGCGCCGGAGTGTTGTTTATCGAGTAATACCAAGTCACTTGACGCCGACGTAGCCCTTTAGGTCGGATTCCTCGAACCGGCCCTCGGCGAACGTGAAGATCCTGACCTCGTCGATGTCACCATCCGCCGCCACCGGGAGGCCCAGGGATGCGCTTGCGCTCAGGCAACCCAGCGCCGCAAACGCAATCACGAGGACTTTGTTAAGGAGTCCGGTGCCGAAGGTTGGGATGGCGATGGGGCTTTTAGGCGGAGGTTCTGCGTTCATAAATTGGGATGGTTGGGGTGGGAGATTTCTTTGGGTTGATGCGTGCAGCTTAGGCGTGGGATTCGGCGCCTTTTTCAATTTGAAGGATGGCGTGAACGGCCACCTCGGGGACGGTCAGCGTGCAGATTCCCGCCCGCCATTGGAACTTGAGCTTGATTCCGTCCGGCTGAAGGCGAATGACGCCCGGCTTTTGTTTCAAGCGCAGCGTGACCCGCAAGTCGCGGATCGGAGGAACTTCGTCGATGGTGAAAATGTTGGGGTTGTCATGCGAACCGGAGGTGTTCACGAGATGCACAAAAAGGTCTGCGCCCTTTCTCATGAGAGTCACATCGACGTGATGGGAGCCGGTGACTTTTACAATCGGCGCGGGAAAAACCTCAGCCATCAAGCCGCCGAAGAATTCGCGGGCCTGGAAGGTGCGGGCCGTTTTGTAGCTGGTGCCAAAGTCGAGGCAAAGCGAGGCGAGTTGGCCTTTTCCAAACCGCCGCCGGACGACGGCGGGATGCGTGGGTGAACTTAGGGATCCGGTCTCGTGCCACTTGCCCGTCACACGAGCGGGCCGGCGGGCGTTGAGTTCGAGGCCCTTGGTCTTGAGCCCGGCGAGGCCCCCGGCGGAGGCCACCCAGCGCTCGCGTTCGATGGGGACGCCGTTTGTCTCGAGACCCAACTCTTCACGGAAAAGCAGGGAGGCTTCCGCGCCAATCACCAGAAGGCTGCCGCCGCCTCGCGCGTAGGCGAGCAGTTCGCTGCGGAAGTCTTCGTCGAGGAACGACTGCTCGGGCACCACGATCGCCGGATAGCGAGCCATTTGGCCCTTCAAGTGGTGTTCGCTCACAACATCGACGCAATACTGATTGTCCATCAGTGCGCCCAGAATTCCCTGCAAGGGCGCGTGTTCTCCATCCCAGGCTCCGAACACACGGCTAATCTGGCGGTAGAGCCATTCCTTGGAGAGCAACAAGGCCACCTGCGGGATGCTCGTTGCCTCGTGACAGAACCGTTGGCGGCTTCGGCAAAACCGAGCCACGTCGGCCATCACAGCGATCTCTTCCTCCGCGATCGAGCCATCCCGCTGCTGCTGGAAATACATTTGGAAACCGCCCCCGAGGGCCAGAACCACGCCCGCTTCCTGAAACATCTGGATCGCCGGCTTGGCGGTGAAATTTTTGACGGCCCAGCTTCCGCTAAACGCCCAAGCCATTAGGTCCCAGGGCAAACCCTGATGCATCAGACAGCGCGCATCGAACCTTGCCGCGTTCACGCTGTCGGACAGCGGGTAGTCTCCGGAAAGAAAATCCACCGGGATAGATACCGGCTCGGGCATGAACGAGCTGAATGCCCAGTTGCTGGCGACCTGCACCCCCGGGCATCGCTCGTGCAGAGCGTTGACATAGGTCCGCACGTATTCTCGGAATGCCTCGCGGCAAAACTCTGTAAACTCGTAAAACCCCACGTCGCCTTTTTTTCGGGGAATCTTGCGGATGCCGGTGCGCCGGCGAAACTCCGCAAGCACCGCCGGATGGTAATCCTGACACGTCGCCCAGCAATCGCCATCGACCCAGAATCCATCAACGCCGTATTTTTCGCGAAGCTCGACGAGCTGCGGGATCATGAGTTTTTGGACGTAGTCGCCAAAGACGGATGTGTTGTTGGGATCGGTTTTCCCCGTTTCATCAATGCGGGCCCACTCCGGATGCCGGGCGAGTGCGGTAGTGTCCCATACCCCGGAGTAATGCATGAAGAGAGCCACGCCTTGGCGCGCCGTCTCCTCCCGCCAAATCCGCAAAGGATCCCCGGCAAACTTCGGCGCCGGATTGCCGACTTTCGTCGGGTAGCTGGAAATGCCAGGATGACCCTTGCAATCGCACTGGACGTAATCGGGAGCCACGGAGCGGAGCAGCCGGGCGAGGGTTTTGCGCAGCGAGCGTGCGCCGATGATCTCGTTATCCGGTGACGCATGAAAATCGAAATGGACACCAAGAAAGCTTTCGGCACGGGTGAGTCTTTTCATGGGTTTTGGTAGGGAGGTATTCCGCTTTTGAGGGGACGAGGCGTTGGAGTTGGAAACAAAAAAGGGGTCACTTGGGCATCAGCGCCGTCTTGAGCGTGGGCAAGAAAACGGTGAAATAGCCCCAGGCTCCGGGATGAACGCGATCGGGCACCAGTTTATCAAAACTCGCAGGATCCTCCGTCATGAGCTTTAGCCAATTCGGATAGTGATCCACGAGGAGGAGATTCCGCTCCTTGGCCACGTCACGGTGAATTTGATAGTATTCGGCTAGGCGTGGGCGGAGCGAGGCATGCTTGTCGCCGACGTCCTGGTCCAGGCACGAGTTCATCGTCTGGAGGATGATCTCCGTCTTGGGATTGGCGGAGAGGATGGCATCGATGATCGTATTCAGGTTCTTTTTCGATTCCTCAAGGGAGGTGTTGTAAGGCAGGTAGGCGTCGTTCATGCCAAACTCGATGAAGACGACATCCGGCCGGTGGGCGATCGCAGCGGGAATTTTGCCAAGACCTGATAGGGACCTGTCACCATTCGGGCCCATCGCCGTGGAGGAAGCGCCCACGCACTCGCTGAAAAACGTCACCTGGCCGGGGAAGTCGGGCGTCAGCCAATCGCCCATCATGACGACCGGCCAGCCGTTGCTGAGGCTGGTGCCCATGGTGACGATGGTCACCTTCTTGCCCGCTTGTAGATCTTGGATGAAGCGCGCGCCTTTCGCGGCCGGCGCGTCGGCAGCAACGCTCGTGAAAGTGTGTGCCGCGGTGACAAGCAGAGTGATGAACGGGATTTTCATTGGTTAGTTATTGTGGTGGCCGTGAGGTCGTGACCTTTTCCACTGGAGTCCACCGTGGTGTCGTTGGCTCCGATTTGCGCCTTTCCGGAAGGTTTGGGGTCTCTTGGTTTCATGAAAAAAGCGCCCGCGGCATGACCCGCGGGCGCTTCGAACAGGATAACTCGCTAAACTCAGGACTGAACGCGGCGGCGGATCAGGAGCAGTGTCGCGATGCCACCGAGTACCAACGCGTAGGTCGAGGGCTCGGGGATGACGTAGTTCTGAAGGTCGGAGGCTTGGAATTGTCCGGTGTTAAAGGTAAAAAGGCGGGCCTCGTCGATGCTACCATTAGCAATACCCACGTAGCCGCTTCCATTGTATGTGCCGCCGAACGTTAACTTGTTACCAGTACCGAACAATCGTGACCCACCCGGGGCTGAGGAGACATCGAGTACGCCGTTAACGTAGAGTTGGAGGATGCCGTTGTCGTTGACCAGCGCGAGGTTACGCCAGTTGCCGTTGGGGGCGACAGTTCCTTGGAGAACAGCAACCCCGGGCATAATCGCGGAATAGAAGCCATTGTAGACAAATAGCCCGTAGCCGCCGCTGCCATCACCCCCCGCATTGCCGTTCATCATGATGTAGCCGTCACTCGTCGTGGTGTAGCATTGAATACCCCAGTTCGCATTGGCGGTGGTGATCGCTGATCCTGTGAACAGGTTGCCGGCACCCTGATCGAAATCCCAGTTGACGCTACTGCCGGGGGCTCGGGTGGCATTCACGCCCACCGTGTAATTTGCCGGGGTAGCGTAATAGGGACCAAATTGGTTGTAACCCGGTGTGCTTTGTGGGGTATTCCATGGCTGCAGGTTATTGGTGCCAGCGATGTCGACCGTGATCCTTGATCCTTGAGGCGCCTCAGGAAAGTCGTTCTCACCACCGCGCCAGTAGCCGATGTTGGTGACCGTGGCGTTCGCCGTGAGCGTCAGGACTGAGGCGGAAAGGCAGAGTGCCAGTTTCCGCAGGAGGGATGCAGTGTTTGTATTCATGGAGGGTGTTTTTTGGTGGGTTGCTATGGGTTGGGGTTATTTGGTCATCGAGAAGCGCTTCGGACTGGATGCCGCCTGGCATTTACCGCCGACTCAGTCTCTCTGACACGAGTGATTAATACGACGGCTCGCCATGGCAAGCAAGTGGTTTTTTTCCTTTTTTTTCCTTTTTTTTGGAACCGTCCCCGGTCTCACTTTTGAACCGGCCCGACCCCGCCCCTTACGCTTACTTGACGCCGACGTAGCCCTTTAGGTCGGGCTCCTCGAACTGGCCCTCGGCGAACGTGAAGATCCTGACCTCGTCGATGTCACCATCCGCGTGGTTCTCGTAGGCAGTGGTGTTGCCGTTGTAGACGGTCCCCAGCGTCAGGAAGCCCGAGGCCTCCTTCGCGCCTCCCGAATGCGTGCTGGCATCCAGGGCACCGTCCACGAAAAGTTGGAGCGTCCCGCTGTCGTTCACAAGCGCCACATCATGCCACTTGCCGTCGGGCGTGACGTTTCCCTCGAGCACGACGATCCCGTTCACGACCCCGGAGTAGTGGTTGTTGCAGATAAAGATGCCGAAGCCTCCTAGGTTGCTGTCGCCGTTGGAGATGAGTGAGCAACCGTTGCTCGTTGATTTCGTATAGCACTGGATACCCCAGTTGGCCGTCAACCCGGAGATGGCCGTGCCGCAGAACGCAGTGCGGACCTCGGGGTCGAAACCGAGGGCAACGCTGCTGGCGGGAACGGCCCCCGGGTAGGTGTAGAAGGGGCCGGGATCCACCTCGTTGTTGAGGCGGGTCAGGTCATGCCCGTTACCCGTGGAGTCGTGCGTCGTGGCGTTCGCCTCGGCGCGCTTGCCGGTGGGTGAGGGAGTGTCACCCTCACCGCAACGCCAGTAGGCGATGTTGGTGACCATGGCGTGAGCCTTACCCATCGGGATCGCGGAGAGGGAGATGACGCAGAGGAGGGATTTCAGGAGGGGTGCTTTCATGGGTTAATATGGTGATTCAGCCTGATAGGTTGCGGCTGGTGACCATGGATTTACCGCGCGTCCCGGCGTCTTTCGAGTAGCAGGATGATACCCTTGTCCTTGGGGATGCTGAACTCCGTGGTGCCCGGGGCAAAGTCCTGACCTTCTTGGAAATTCATGAGCTTCGGGGCGGTCATTTTCACCTTGGCGGGATCGAGCCCGAGGGCCTTCCAGTCGAAGGAGACCTTCACCTTGCAAGGCTGGTCGGGCTTGTCGGGCTGCATTTCCTCCACTGTCCTGCCGCCCGGCTTGGCGACGGAGAGACGGCCGAAGTTATCCAGCGAATGGAGGATACCGGAGGACGGGGACCAGGTGGAGATCAACTTGGCGGGACTCTTCTGGTCGCGGACGAAGTTGACGCCGATCGTGGCACCTTCCACCAATTGCTCGGGGGAGAGGCCGAGTGCGGCGAGGGGAATGCTCCCCTCGCAGGTCCAGGAGTCCGGGGCCACCTTGGTCGCCACGCTCCAGGGGCCGTTCCAAAACCCTCCGTTCATCCCCTTGGTGTCGAAGAGGACCCCCTTGGAGTTGACGACAAGCTGGTAATAGTCACCCCGGGCGGGGTCGGGCTGGAGGAAGAGTTCGGCCGCATCATCCTCCCACACCATGGAGTCACGTCCCTCGCTCTTGGCGACGAGATTGCCGGTGGGCCCGAGGCAGCGGAAGGCAAAGTAGAGGTTGGTGGAGTCGAAGGTTAGATAAGCGACCGTCTGCCCGGCTGACGGAACCATGGCTTTGGTGTCGAAGCCCTGGAAGTTGGTGAGTTGCGCGGCCTTGCCCCATTCCTTCGGGTCGAGGACGCCGTCGATCCTGATGGATTGATCCGGGGATGGCTCCATGGAGGCGGTGGCTCGTGTGCTGAGCATGTAATCGGGATTCCATCCGGCGATGGCGATGAGGGATTTGCCCTCCTTCACATAGGCACTGGCCCGGACATCGGGGTTCTTTGTTTTCACCGGGCAGCGGGGATCCCAGTAGCCAAGAGGCTTGGCGTCGGCGATGCCGAAATCATCCCAAAGTTGATAGATGGCCGTGCAGGTGTTGTTGTGGCGGCTGCTCATGCCATAGACCATCCCCCGGTAGGGATTGCCGCCGTTCTGGTAGTTGAGCATTTCGCCGTGGAGTCCGAAAGGGATGCCTGAGATCTCCGACAGCCAGTAGTCCGGCGGGCGGTTGTAGTCAAACATCTCGCCGGTCCAGAGCTCGGTAATGTAGGGGAGATGGGCCATGGTGACGCCGAGGGTATTGACCTTGAGATTCAAAAAGTCGTATTCGTTGCCCGCATGGAACTTGATGCGGTAGTCGGGGTTGTTAGCCAGCATCAATTTGGCGACGCGAGCCATGATCTGCTCATCGTAGCCGATGCCGTCGAGGTAGAGCCCGTTGATGCCGGTCTCCTTCATGAGCCAGTCGAGGCCCTCGAGGTAATGGTTTTGCCAGCGGGAGAGGCCCGTGGTCGCGATGGAAGCATCGGTTGCGCCGTCAGCGAGGGGCTGGCGCCAGGCGGGCACGTAGTGATCAACCAGATGCTCCCGTAGCCACGGGTCGCCGCCGTCGGTAGCGGCCATCTCTGTCTTCTCCACGGAGTAGACCAGGGTGGTGTCCCGCCTGAAGATTTCGGTGCCGAGTGACCGCAGGGCCCACAGCTCCGTGGCCCAGTTGGTGAGTTCGCGCACCGTGTAGTAGAGATCGATTTCCGACTTCACCGTCTTCACCTTCCTGGCATTGGCGGTGAAGCCATCAGCCTGCGTGACTTCGCCGTCGACCCGAACCTGCGAGCCGGCGGTGGCCGGAGTTTCGAGCAGGATGGTGGACGGATCCTTGAGTTTGGGATCTTTGGCAAGTTCCGCCGTGAGGACACCGTTGCGCACGCGGAGCGGGCCGTAGGCGAACCCGGCGCTGTCGAGCGCGATCCGGACGGGATCCG
>JBIIGI010000083.1:0-10387 GCA_044236545.1 Chthoniobacterales bacterium | reverse complement strand
CTCCTTCCCTTGGCGTCGAGACGGAATGTCGCTCCGGTGGCCGCATGGCGGATGTTGCTGGCACGGAATGCACAGTTGCTCCCCTGCCCGTAGGTGATGACGGGAACGCGTGTGACGCGGTCGAGCAGGCGATGGCCGTACCGGTCGTCCGCATTGATGACTGCGCGTCCCTTTTTACGCGTCTGGGATGCGAGCATGGAGAACAGGAGGCTCTTTGCCTCGAAATACTCCTCCATCGTGCCGTGGTAATCGAGATGGTCCTGGGTGAGATTGGTGAAGACAGCCGCGTCGAACTCGATTCCGCGAACGCGCTGCTGAACAAGGGAGTGACTCGAGACTTCGAGCGATGCGGCACGGAATCCCCCGTCCCTCATACCCGCCAGCATCCGCTGCAGGTCGATGGACTCGGGGGTGGTGCGCGACGCCGGTTCGACCACTCCCGGCAGGATGTACTCGATTGTGCCGATGAGGCCGCAACTCCGACCGACCGCTTCGCAGAGATGCCGGATGATCCAGGCTGTCGTCGTCTTGCCGTTGGTTCCCGTCACTCCCGCCACCGCCAGCGATGTCGAGGGGAATCCGTGGAAGGCGGCGGCCAGGTCCGCCATCGCTCCGCGTGCGTCGGGAACCCTGACAATCGGAACCCTGAGATCCAGAATCTCCTCCCCGCTGACAACGGCGACAGCCCCCTTGTCGACGGCGTCGTGAGCGAAACGCACACCATTCTCGCGCGATCCCGGAAGGGCGAAGAAGAGATCCCCCTGCTTCACGGATCGCGAATCACAACTCAACCCAAGGATCCCTCCCGTGACTTGTCCGGTGACGGAGAGCACCCTTGTTCCCGAGAGAAGTGAATCCAGGGCGGGCGCGGGACGCGATACCGTTCTTTCCGATGAGGAGGTCGTGGAGGGCATCAGCGGAGAGCGGAGTGGTGGGTACCGGGAACGGGTGATTGAGCCACGACCGAGGTCGAGGGTTGCAGGTCAAGATAGCGTGCAGCCTTCGCACCGATCCTTGAGAAGACAGGTGCGGCCACAAGGCCGCCATAGTTCGCGGAGGCGGAAATTGAAGCGTCGTCGACGATCACCAACCCCATCAAACGCGGATTCTCGGCGGGCAGGTATCCCGCGAAGGAGACGATGTACCGGTTCTCGAGGTACCCTCCGCGCGGGCTGATCTTCTGTGCCGTGCCGGTCTTCCCGGCCACGGTGAATCCTTCCACGCGAGCAAGGGGGGCCGTCCCGTGATCGCTCACCACCTTCTCCAACGCCTCGGAAATGAACCGCGCCGTCTTCGGAGAAATGACTTCCCGAAGCGGACTCGCCTCCTGCACGGCGCTCCCCTCCCCCCTGCTCAGCACGAGGCGCGGTTTCATCAGTTTGCCACCGTTCGCGACGGCCGACATCCCCATCACCATCTGGAGCGGGGTGACGGCCACCGACTGGCCGTAGGCCATGCGCGTCTTGGTGAGCATGTCCCATCGGTGGGGCGGGTTCACCAGACCGGAGATCTCACCGCCGAGAGGGATGCCCGTCTTATCACCGAAACCGAACCGCCTCACGTACTCGTAGTAGGCCGAATCACCCATGCGCAGGGCCATCTTGGCCGAACCGATGTTCGATGAATACTGGAGTATCTCGGTGACGCTCATGTCACCCGCCTTGTGGTGATCCTTGATCGACTTGCCGCCGTACATGTAGAGCCCGTTCTCGCAGAAGATCCTCGTCTTCTCGTCGACGATCCCCTCGTTGAGCGCAGCCGCCGCGACGACGATCTTGAAGGTGGAACCCGGCTCGTACATGTCGGTCACTGCGCGGTTGCGCATCTGCTCGGGCTTGGCCTCGTTGTACAGGTTGGGGTCGAAGTTGGGCCGGCACGCCATGGCGAGGATCTCCCCGGTGTTCGGGTCGGCAAGGATGGCCGTCGCGGAGACCGGCCGGACCTCCCTGCAGGTCGCCTCCAACTCACGTTCCACAATGGCCTGAAGGCCCATGTCGATGGTCAGACGGATGTCGGAACCTTGCTCGGGAAGCTGCTCCTGTCCGCGGTAAATGACGATTTCACGCCCCTTGCGGTCGTGCTCGATATGACGGAAGCCGTCGGTACCGGTGAGTTCGTCGTCGAGCATCTTCTCGATGCCGTCGATGCCGCGCCCGGAGTGGTCGACGAAACCGAGCACATGGCAGAGCATCTCCCCGTTGGGATAATTCCGCACGGACCCCTCCTCTAGGTAGAGCCCTCGCAAGCCGGCCTTTTCCATCGACCGGATCATTTCCTGGGCTTTCTCCTCACTGACTCCCTTGCGGATCACAACATATGCACGCCTGGTCTCCAGCTTCCCCGCGAGTTCCTTCTCGGGCATATCAAGGAAGGGGGCGGCCACGGTGGCCAGCGCCGCGGGATTGCGGATGTGTGTCCCGTCGGCGTAGACGGTCCGAACGGGGATGTTCACCGCCAGTTCCTCGCCGTTTCGGTCCAGGATGCGGCCACGCCGTGCGGGGATCGGCAGGCGGATGGAATGCTTTTCGGCCGCCTTGAGGGAAAAATAGTCGTGCCGGGCAACCTGCAGGTCGATGAGCCTCCAGGCAAAGAGGGTGAAGAAAATCACCAACAGGCCGCAGACGACCCCGATGCGCCTCCCCGTGCCCCTCACCTGCTGATGACGCGCTGGGGAGCCCCGGCACCGAACCGGCTGTCCGGATCGCGCGAGGCGGTGCGCAATACCCCGTCGGATTCGGCCGTTTGTGCGGGCGTGACGCGCGCGATGGCCGTGTCGCGGATGGGCTCCAGCCGGATATACCCCTCGTCCAGTCGCCGCTGCAGGGAGCCGCGCGAGGTCATGGCGGTGAGGCGGGCCTTCAGGGCCTCGTTCCTCGCCTCCAGTTCGCGGGTGGACGACTCCACAACGCGGGACTGGTTGCCGACGGAGTGCTGCTGGTTTTTCAGGTAGACGAAAAAGAGTCCCGCCAGGCCGAGAAGGCAGATCACGGCGACCAGACCGGCGAGGAAATCGACCTCGATCCTGTTGGTGGTGCGGCGGCGGTTAGTCTTCATGCCATGGATCCGTGGGAGGCGCGCCGTTCCACGACGCGCATGCGCGCGCTGCGGGAGCGGGGGTTGGAGGCAAGCTCCTCGGGTGAGGCGGTGACCGAGCGCGGGGTCACCGCGTCCAGAAGGCGATCCGGATTGGGGCGCGGAGTCGGCCAGGTAGGGTTATCGATCTCGGCCACCGTGTGGCGGCGGAAGAAATGCTTCACGATCCGGTCCTCGAGCGAGTGGAAGGTGATCACGGCCATGCGGCCACCCGGCGCCAGCATGCCGACCAATGCCGGCAACGCCCTCTCGAGCGACCCGATCTCGTCGTTCACGGCGATCCGCAGGGCCTGAAAAACCCGTGTTGCGGGATGGCGCGGCCCCTGGCGGCCCGCGGCGATGAGTTCGGCCAACTCCGCCGTCGTGACGATCGGCTTTTTCTCGCGGGCGCGGACGATCCGAGCCGCAAACTGAATGGCCCGGGGTTCATCCCCGTACTCGCGGAAGATGCGAGCGAGCTCCGCGGCAGCGGCGGTGTTGACGATGTCGGCGGCGGTCCGGCCGGCCTTCCCCATGCGCATGTCGAGCGGTCCCTCGCGCTGGAACGAAAAACCGCGCTCCGCGGTGTCGAGTTGATGGGAGGAAACCCCTAGATCAAGAAGCACCCCATCCACCAGGTTGACGCCGAGATGCGCCAGCGTGCCGGGTGCCCCGGCGAAGTTCTCCTCCACCGCGGTGAAAAGTTCCCCGTGGGGCGCGAGACGGGCACGGGTGTGGGACAGGGCCTCGGGGTCACGGTCAAAAGCGATAACCCGCGCCCCGCCCTTCAGCAGCAGGCTGCTGTGGCCTCCCCCCCCCAGAGTCCCATCAATGATGGTACGGCCGGGAGCGGGGCGCAGGAATTCGACGACCTCCCCCGCCAGAACGGGTTCGTGGCGGAAGGTGGAGCTCATGGTTGTGAAAGAAGCGGAAAGTGAGGGGGTCTCGAGATCGTGATGGGCCCGGAGGAATCGGTTTCTGCGGAGTTGGTACTGGAGGCGCGTCATGGTCCCTGTGCGTGCTAGAGGCCGATGAGTTCGGCCACCTGGCGGTAGGAGTCGGATTCCTCGGAGCTGACGGCCGCCCAGCGTTTCGCATTCCAGATTTCAAAACGGCTGCGCCCTCCGACAAGCACCACCTCGCCCTTCAGTTTGACCGCGTCGCACTGCTCGTCGGGCAGGAGGATGCGGCCATTGCTGTCGGCGGAAACCGCCCGGGCCCGGCCGTAGAACTGCCGGATCGCCTTGCGTCGTTCGGGAGCCGGGGCGCCGCTCTGCTCGATGCGCGACTCGATCGAATCAAACTCCGACGGAGGCATCATGATGAGGCAGTCACCCGAGGGGCCGGGAATGGCATGGAACTCGTCCGGTCCGCCGTTCAGCCAGCCCGCGGGAATCGTCACGCGATTCTTCGCGTCCATGGACCTCTCGAAGGTCCCGGCATAACTGATCTGATTCTGGGTGGTTTTGGACATTTTTCGGAAAATGGAAAAAGTAGACACTTTTCTCCACTACGCCCCACTTTTACCCACCGTTTATGAAATCGGTCAACCTAAAAAGGGGGGTGGAAAAATTAAAGCCACCGCGCTGTCCACCGGCGGCACCACCCGGTTTGACTTCAGGAAGGGACCCCCGTATCAGTAGTGACATGATTCAGATCACGGAAGCGGCGGCACGGCACCTGCGGGAAATGGCGGAGGAACAGGGGGCCGCGGGACTGAGACTTGCCGTGGAACGGGGGGGGTGTGCCGGACTCCAATACGCGATGAGCCTCGGCGGTCCACGGGAGGGGGACATGGTGACGGAGCGGGACGGAGCGCTCGTGGCCGTCGACCCCGAAAGCAGCGGGTTCCTGGAGGGATGCACCATCGATTACACGGACGGCCTCACCGGAACCGGTTTCAGGATCATCAACCCGCAGGCATCAAGAAGCTGCGGTTGCGGCACGTCGTTCGAACCCGTCGGGAAGGATCAGGCCGGAGGGCTTGACGCACCCTGACGCCGCGCCGGGGCCTCTTTTCGGTTGCCTCCGGGCGACCTGATGACTCTTCTATCCCATTCATGGCAGGCAAACACTACTACGGCTACCAGGGTTACTCGGGACAGCGCAGGGGAAGCGCGCCGACGGACGGGCTCTTTGGTTGGACCGTGTTCATCTTCCTGCTCATCGGATTCGTCTTCCTCTGCTGGATGGGGAGTTACTACATCTTTGCCCATCCCGAGAAGGCGGCGAACCACCGACTCCTCATGCGACTGCACAAGCTCGAGGAACCGCAGCGCTTCGAGATCACCGCGGCTCCGCGCGGGGAATTCCTCAAGCCCGGACAACTCCTGCAGCGTTTCGGTTCCATGAGCGCCGCGGAAATGCGCCGCACCAACGAGACGTTGTTGCGGAACTTTGTCCGCAACTACCACCAGAACAGGGACCTCGTGCCCTACTCCGTCGGCACCTACCGGATCATCGGCACCCTTCCCCTCTCCCCGAAGACCTTCTGCCCGACCGGTCTGGTTGCCCTCCTGCAGGCCGTGGAGCAGCCGGAAGTGATCCTGGAACAACTCTTCACGGCCGATGAAAAGAATCTTCCCGCCCTGGAAAGGGCACTCGCTCCGGGCCAGCAGATCAAACTGGAAAAACCCCTCGATCTCTCCGCGGTCATCCACATCGACCGTCTTCCAGACAACCGGATCAGGCTCACCACCATGCCGCTGCTCTACGGTAGCTACGGCTCGGGGCAAGGGCCGGCCAGTTTCTCCTTGGAACCCCCCTCGGAACTCAACCTGGATTCAGGCCTGCCGGTCCTCACGAAGGAGCAGATCGATCAACTTCAGGAAGGCAGGATCGCCGGATCGAAGGATGATAAGAGAGCAAGCCATCTGAAGAGGATCGCCGAAGAGGCCCCCTCCCCGACACCCGAACCACGGGTGGCCAAGGCGATCGCCGTCGCACCCACCCGATCCTCCGCTCTGCCCGGGCAACTTTCGGACTCCGCCGAACCGACCGTGGCCAGGGCCATTCCGGTCAACGCCCCGGCGGTGATGCCGGCGATTCCGGTGAACACCCCTCCTCCTGCAGCGCTCCCCTCACCTACTACAACAACCCTCCCTCCTCCTGCGAAGGTGGCTGCCACACCCTCTCCGGAACCCTCCCCGGAAGCAACCATGGCATTCCAGACCAACGGCGCCCCCGTCGCACCAAGCGTTGTTCAACCCTCGGCCTCACCTTCGGAAGTCTGGCCCGTCTACACTCCGGGACAGATGCCCCGCGGACGCCTCGTGGACGCCTCTGCGGGGCATGATCTCGCGGAGCGCGGTGTCGGGGGGGAACGCAATTACCTGAAGGGGCGATTCACCGTTACCGCATCAGGCAACGGCCGCGCCGTTCTCCGACCCCAGGGAGCCATCGCGGGCGTTCCCATGGGACCTAACTCCAGGATCCGCGTGATCGTTCAGTTCCCCGCGGGGGCGATCCCTCCCAACGAGGGGAACATCATTTCACGCGACAACCTGCGCCCCTTCATGATCACCTCGGTGAAGCGGGGAGACGACGGCCAGATCAACATCTACGCCCGCGAGGTCACGCGGGATCAATAAGGGATCGCGCCCCCAAGGCCGCTAAGGCAGAGCCATGGCAACGGACCCGATCCCCCTCCTTCCCATCATTCTGGAGGAGATCAAAGCGGCCGGGGGGTGTATTCCCTTCGCACGTTTCATGGAGCTCTCCCTCTACCATCGGGAGCATGGCTACTACGCCTCGGGTCGGGCGCGCATCGGAAAGTCGGGGGATTTTTTCACCAGCGTGAGCGTGGGGAGAATCTACGGAAGACTGCTCGCTTCGGTCTGCCGAGAAGTCTGGGAACGACTCGGAAACCCGCCCGATTTCACGATCGTGGAGCAGGGGGGCAATGACGGGAGCATGGCGTCCGATATTCTCGGGGAGATTGCCCGGAACGCCGATGATTTCAGCCGTTCCGCGCGTTTCCTTATCGTGGAACCCTTTGCCGTGAATCAGCGAAGGCAACGGGAGAGGCTGCAATCGTTCCCCAACGTCAGTTGGGTGACTACCCTTGGGGAGGTGCCAGAATTCACCGGCATCCATCTCTCCAATGAACTCCTCGATGCCTTTCCCGTCGACTCACTCCGGTGGAGCGGCAACCTCTGGGAGGAGGAATGCGTGGGCCTCGACGACCAGGGTCTCCGGCTGGTCACCCGCCCGATTTCAGATCGAGCCCTGAGTGCTGTCACCGCAAAACTGCCGACCGACCTGCCGCCCGGTTTCCGGGTCGAATGGAATCCCGGACTTTCCCCATGGCTTGCGACCCTGCATGCGAAGCTGCAACGCGGCATCGTCCTGACCGTCGATTACGGCCAGGCGGGAGAGGATCGCTACGCGCCGCATCGGGCGGATGGAACCCTCCTGGCCTATCGGAATCACGAACGCTTCAACGATCCCCTCCCCGAACCCGGTCTGCGCGACATCACCGCCCAGGTGGATTTCACGACCCTGGCGGCGGAAGCGCGTTCCATTGGCTTCGGGCTGCTCGGTTACAGCGACCAGCATCACTTCCTCGTCGGCACCGCCGAACCGTGGCTCCGCTCCCTCGGCGATCTCACCGCCAAGAGCGATGCGGCACGGGGGGATCTCAAGGCGCTTCAAACACTCCTGAATCCGGGCACGATGGGAATGCAGTTCAAGGCAATCGCCTTCGGAAAGGGCCTTCACGCAGAACCTCCGCTCGGATGCTTCAAGTACCAGCGCCCGGGAGTGGAGGCGATGATGATCAGGTAACCTTTTCAAGGCATCTTCCGAGTGCTAGGTTTCAGCCATGAAATCAGCCTACGAACTCGCGATGAGCCGCCTGGAAAAAGGATCCCCCTCCCGGCCCCTGACCGAGGAACAGAAAAAGGCCCTAGCGGAAATCGATTCCGAACAGGATGCGCGGATCGCGGAACGCCGGATCTTCCTTGAGGGCGAGATCTCCAAAGCCGCGGGTGACGAGCATGCGATTGATTCACTGCGCAGGCAACTTGCCTCCGAAGTGGCCGGCATCGAGGAGAAGCGGGAGTCGAAAAAGGAAAAAATCCGCGGGGGGACGGGGTAACTTTCCGAGCCGTTGGCTACTTCACCGTGGCCGGGGTCGCCTCTTCCTGAAGCCGCTGCAGATCCCTTTTTACAAGCGAATCCTTGGCCGGTTTGAGGATCTCGTCGGCCTGCTTCACGACCTGCCGGGCCAGATCGTGGCGGCCCTTGCGGATGAGTTCCCCCGAGAGCGGGGCTATCACCTTGTAGAAAAAATCCCCGCCGCCGGCCTGACCCTGCAGTTGCAACTGGCGGCGGCACTCCTCCACCGCCCCCTCGGGATCGTTGCCCTCGGCCATCGACAAGACCAGAAGTCCGGCGGCCCTTGCGCTCAGGTCGACGCGGGAATCAGGACGACCCGTCTTGTTTTCATGGATGATTTGCTCGGTGATTTTACGGGCCAGATCCCGGTCACCCGACGCCAAGGCCAGCCGGATGACGGCCTCCTGATGCCGCGCCCTGAGGTCACGGAAGCGGGAGAATTGGCGGATGGCCGACTCATGATGGGAAACACGGGCGGCGGATGGAGCCCCCGACCGAGCCATCCACTCCTCGCGTGCATCCCAGTGGGCGGGGTTCTCGGGACAGACCGTGATCGCGCTCTCCAGGGCCCTTCCCTCCCCGGCCACATCCGCCTTTCTGCGGAAATCCCGGGCCATCACCAGATCCCTGCGTGCGGCGTCCTGCGGATCACGGTTGCCGAGATGCCGGGTGAGCAACTCGATGTCATGATCGGTGATCGGGGTCCAGGCCTGCGGATCCAATCCTCTTCCCGTGGCGTAGTTCTGATCCGCGTAACGGGCGACGCCGAAGTCCCAGTTCCGCGGCCCCCTCAGGTATCCGATCCAAGCATGTCCCCCGTCCCTGCCCTGACCTGAAAAACAGATCGTCGGGATTCCCAGCGCCTTGCCCACCATTGCCGCGTAGTAGGCCTGGTCAACGCAGATCCCGCCGCGCTCCCTGATCTGGGCGAGGGTGTACGGGCCCCAGGGCCAGACTAGGGCATCCCTGCCCAGCCGGGCCTTGTCATAGTTCACGGAGGCGAAGGCCTGCGCCGGATCCTGTCGCGAGAGGGAGGGGGAATTGCGGATCCAGTCCAATTCCGCGGGCTCGATCGGGGCATCCACCACGAACTTCAGCTCGCCCGCATCGAGTCGTCTCGGATCGGTGCGAAGCTTTCCATCACGGAATGCTCTCACCCACCGTGAAAACTCGCCGGCAGGATCGGCGGCGACCGTGGGAACATTTGCCGGATCGACCTGATGATGGGGCCAGAAGGAGGGGGGCGGTTGATCCCGGACGACGGCTATTGCCAGCGCGAGCGGCAGGAACTCCTGCCAGTCGGTCGGATTGGCGCGGGTTTCCTTCCAGATCGCCTCGAGATTCAGGAGCACCTTGGGGGCGAAATCCTCATCCCCCACCCCCTCCGACCATCGGGCGAGAAAAACGGGGTCAGAAACCATGGATGCCACAAACTCCGGATCGAGCCGTGACGCCAGTGGGCCGCTTCGTGATGAAAATGGCCGGGCGACCAATTCCCCCAGCACCCGTTCCACCAGGGAGGGATCGCCGGCAATCTCATCCAGGATCCGCTGACGGGCGGGATCGTTCTCTCCCGGCAGGGAGGATCCGGGCGTCAGGATGGTGACTTTTTTCCTTTCCTCGGGAGAGCTGTCGTCACCGCTTGCTTCAAGATGGCGCGCGATCCAACGCCTGCTGACCTCATCCTCGTCGGAAACCAGAAGGTCCACGAACCCGTAGAGGTCGACCCATTTGGCAAAGCGTTCCTCGGCCGACGATCCGGGACGCCCTGATTGCGAGGGCCTCCATCGGGAAGCAAGGACATCACCCAGGGAATCCCTGAATTCAGCCAGTTTTCCCGCACGGGCAATGGAGGCGGATTCAGCGGGTTCCGGAGGCTTGGACGGATCCGGCACCTCCGCTCCAAGTGTGCCCGCGCATGACATGGCGGCCAACGCGAAGAGCGGAAGGAGCGGAAGCATCCTCTCCATTATCTGGGGATCGGCTTGCGACGCAACGCCTCCATGCGGCCCGGATCCCTTGCCCCCGCAACCGCCTCCTCCTTGCTGATACGCCTGTTCAGATAGAGTTCCTCCAGCATGTCGTCGTAGGTGTGCATGCCATCCTTGCGTCCGATCTCCATGAGCCCCACGATCTGCTCGAAGCGGTGATCGCGGATGCAGGCGCGGACGGCGCTGTTATTGAAGAGGAATTCACT
>JBIIGI010000082.1:0-10458 GCA_044236545.1 Chthoniobacterales bacterium | reverse complement strand
GGTTCTGTTCGGAAATCGGTTTCCCCTCCCTGGAAGCCCACGCGGAATCGGCTTCCCGCATGCAGGAGGCCGCCGCCTTGTTTCGCGAAGCGGGATTCAAAACCGGCATTCAGATCGCCAATACCCTGGGTCACGCCGATGTTTTTTTAGAAACCCCGGGGGGTGATTGGCAGCGGATGGTGGGGCATGACGGCACGACGGCCTTGGCGAGCCACTGTCCCCGTGCGCCGGGGTTTCTTGGCTACCTGCGAGAGATGACTGCGGCCTATGTGCGATGGCAGCCCTCGTCGTTGTGGATTGATGATGATCTTCGGATGCACCAACACGCCCCCGTCCAGTACGGGTGTTTTTGCCCATCCTGCATCGCGCACTTCTCAGAAATCCAAAACCGGGAATGGACCCGCGAAAGCCTTGTCAGCGCCCTGGAAACTCCCGGAGGCGATCTTCGGGCGCAGTGGGTGGAATTCGGTCAGGAAAGCATGGCCGGCGTCGCATCCGTGCTGGCGAGGGCGACTCATGCCGCGGCGCCCGCGTGTTTCATCGGCCTGCAGCATGCAGGCGCTGATTGGAGCCTGTACGGTGGCCGCGATTGGAATCCCGTGTTCCGCGCGATCCGGGAGGCCTGTCCGCTCCCCATGGGAAGCCGGCCCGGAGGAGGTTACTATTGTGACCATTCGCCTCGGGGGGTCCTCTGGAAGGCCTTGGATCTGGCGCGGCAAGTCCGCGCGTTGCCCGCCGACATCCAGATGGTCTGCCCTGAAATTGAGAACTTTCCCCACGCAGCCATGGGCAAGACTGCCCACGGGACAGCCATCGAGTCGGCCTGGTATCTCGCCCAGAGCGATTGCAACAGCCTGTCCTACGCGCTTGTCTGCTCCGGCCACGAGGATGCCTCGTTCTACGGGTCGCAGCTTTCAGTCCTCGAAAAATGGGCGCCGTTCTTCGAGCGATATCTCCGGGAAAACGAGGGGACGACTCCGGGCGGATTCGACCCCGTCATGGGACGCGAACACCTGAAGCGTCCCGCCCGAGACAAGGGAACTCCCATGGGGTGGGCCGAACCCTCCGTCCTCAGCTCCTACGGATTTGCAACACTCGGACTGCCGATGTGTCCCGACGGGGTCTCCCCCTGCGGAGCCGTTCTGGGTGCGGAGGCCGCGAGGGGGTTGACCGAAGCGGAAGCCCGTCACCTCCTCTCCGGTGCTGTGATTCTCGACGGTCAGGCCCTCCATGCGCTCCAGGAACGCGGTTGGGGCGACTGGACGGGAGTGGCCGCGGTGCCATTCGGCCGGGGGGAGTTCTACTTCGAACGGTTCACCGATTCCGCGCTGAACGGGAGCCATGCCGGAAAGATCTGGCAACAGTTCGGGTTTGCCGGCCCATCCGTCGGCTTCCGCATCGAGTGCTCCCGGTCGGCTGTCCATATCCTCGGCGAGTATGTGGAGCCGACGACGCAGAAGGTTCGGGGACTCGCGACGGTTGCGGTGGAAACCCCGCTAGGCGGCCGTCTTGGCGTTCTCGGCTACAACGGATTTGAAACGAATGTGAGTTCCGCGAGGCGGGAACAGATACTCTCCCTGGCTGACTGGGTTGCCCGGGGCCGTCTGCCCGTGATTGTGGATACCGCGGCGCAAGTAGCAGTTGCCACACGGATCGCCGCCTGCGGGCTGCTTCGTAGCGTCCTCCTGATGAACCTGACCATTGACCGCACGCCGCCCCTAAGCCTGAAGCTCCGAAATATCGATGGCAACAACATCACCATGCATCATCCCCCGGAAAGGCAGGACGGGCAACTCACGGCAAGAAACTCAGGCGATGAATGGCTTCTGACCCTGCCCCCGATGGAGCCGTGGAGTTTGGCTTACCTCAACATCTCGTGAAGAACCGATCCGCTGCGGCGGCCGCATGGATGGCGACTGCTGGCACTCGACGGGAAGCGCGATCGTGGCTGATCTCCGGCATCGCAGGCATTCATCTCGAGGGGTGGTGGATGGAGGGGGTGGCGCTGTAGGGAGGCATGCAGGGGTGCCGGGGAGGGCGAAGCATCGCTGTTGATTTTTCCCCCACCTCGGGCGAGGCTTCGGGCTCATGTTTTTAGGCACCCTCAAAATCATCGGCATCCTTCTCGAAGTGGTGCTGCTCTTCAATCTGCTCATCGTGGTCCATGAACTGGGCCACTTCTTCGCCGCCAGGTGGCGTGGGCTCAAGGTGGAGAAGTTTGCGGTCTGGTTCGGCAAGCCCCTCTGGTCGAAGACCGTGGGTGGCGTGGAATACCGCCTCGGGAGCATTCCCGCGGGGGGCTTCGTGGCCATCCCCCAGCTTGCTCCGATGGAGGCGATCGAGGGGAAGACGGACGAGAGGGGGGAGGATCTTCCGCCGGCCCGTCCGCTCGACAAGATCATCGTGGCCGCCGCCGGTCCCGCCGCCAGCCTCGGCCTTGCCTTTCTCTTTGCCTGCGTTGTCTGGTTCGTGGGCCGTCCTGTCAGCGAGGCCGAGACCACGAATCAGATCGGCTATGTCCTGGAGGGTGGACCCGCGGCCAAGGCGGGACTGCTGCCGGGCGACAGGATTCTGGCCGTGAACGGCCATCCGGTGAAGCGGATCAACGGCATGGGGCGCATGGGGGACAGCGTCGCATGGAATGTCGCGGTGAGCTCGGCACCGCTGATCCCGGTCCGCTTCGAGCGCAACGGGAAGGAACAGGTCGTCGAGGTGGAGCCGGTTGCCCAGCCGCGCAGCGGATGGGGCCGGAAGAACCTCCGCCAGATCCAGATTCTCCCTGCGATGACCCCGATGGTCGCCCGTGTCGCGCCGAACAGCCCGGCCGCCGGAGCCGGACTGCGGGGCGGTGACCTGGTCATTGCCGCCAATGGGGTGAGGCTCCTGAGCCAGCCAGCCCTCGCCGGCATCCTGAGCTCCACGAAGGGGGCGCCGGTCACGCTCACCAT
Source organism: Chthoniobacterales bacterium (assembly GCA_044236545.1). Taxonomy (GTDB): domain Bacteria; phylum Verrucomicrobiota; class Verrucomicrobiia; order Chthoniobacterales; family UBA6821; genus UBA6821. Next base: position 7,510 of record JBIIGI010000082.1, on the reverse strand, counting down.
CCGCAGGGAGGGGCGGGAGTTTGAAGTCGCCGTCACGCCCCGCATCCCGCAGGGAGAGACTCAGGCGCGCATCGGCATCTACTGGGACGAGCGGGGCATCACCCGGCTGGCCCACCCGGACCCTTTCATCCAGATCAAGTCGAGCATCCTCACCATGTGGGAGACGATCTCGGCCGTCGTCGCCCCACGCTCCGAGATCAGCGTCCAGCAACTCAGCGGGCCCGTCGGCATCATGCGCATCTACTACATGCTCTTTGAGAGCCCGATGGGATGGCGCCTCGCCCTCTGGTTCAGCGTCGTGCTCAACGTGAACCTCGCGGTCCTCAATCTCCTCCCGCTTCCGGTCCTCGACGGCGGACACATCCTCCTCGCGCTGATCGAGTGGATCACGGGGCGTCCGATCCACCGGAAGTCCCTGGAGGTGATCCAGAGCGCCTTTGCCATGCTGCTTGTGGGGCTGATGATCTACATCACCTTCTTCGACCTGCTCGATCTGCCCCGGGGGGGAGCTCCGGGCAAGTCCCCCCCCGTGTCGGAGAAGTCCGAGACGATGACCTTCGCGCCAGCGCCGCAGCATGGCGGCCAGCCGGCCAAGCCATGAGTGACGCGGTGTCCGCCGCAGGCGTTTCCCTTCCCGGGTCGTATGCGCCCGACCTCTTCTCCTACCGCCGCCGCCCCACCCGGGAGGTGATGGTCGGGGTAGTGGGATTCGGCGGATCGAACCCGATCCGGGTCCAGTCGATGATCACCAGCGACACGATGGACACCGCGGCCTGCGTCGCGCAGACCCTGAGGCTCGTCGAAGCCGGTTGCGAGATGGTCCGGATCACGGCCCCGACGGTGAAGGATGCCGCTAACCTGAAGAACATCCGCGGGGAGTTGTTCCGACTCGGTTGCTATATCCCCCTGGTCGCCGACATCCACTTCAAGCCGGAGGCCGCGCTTGAGGCTGTCAAATGGGTGGAGAAGGTGAGGATCAATCCCGGGAACTTCGCCGATTCCAAGAAATTCAACATCCGCGACTACAGCGACGCCGAGTATGCGGCCGAGTTGGAGAGGATTCGGGAGCGATTCACCCCGCTCGTGCAACTCTGCCAAGAGCGCGGCGTGGCGATGCGCATCGGGACCAACCACGGCTCGCTCAGCGACCGGATCATGAACCGCTTCGGCGACTCGCCGCTCGGCATGGTGGAGAGTGCCCTGGAATTCGCCAGGATCGCCCGGGACCTCAATTTTCACGCACTGATCTTCTCCATGAAGGCCTCCAATCCCAAGGTCATGATTGCCGCCTACCGCCTGCTGGTGGCGCGGCTCGATGAAGAGGGTCCCGACTGGAATTACCCGATCCATCTCGGCGTGACCGAGGCGGGCGACGGCGAGGATGGGCGCATCAAGAGCGCCATCGGCATCGGGTCGCTTCTCTCCGACGGGATCGGCGACACGATCCGCGTCTCACTCACCGAGGACAGCCATCACGAGATCCCCGTGGCCCGCGCCCTCGCGGCTCCTTTTGCCGGAAAGTCAGCGGAGGCCTCCTCCGCACCCGGCGTGATGCCGAGTTGGCCGCTGTTCGAGTATAGCCGCCGATCCTCCGAGCGGATGCTCTTTGAGGGAATCACGGGTCGGGTTGCCGTGGGTGGGGGGGAGACCGTTGCGATTGTCGTCCCTCGCAGGGTGGATGAGGCCGTCGCTCACAAGCGCGCCGGCCTGGGCGACTACCAACCGGAACTGATTCTGGAGGACCTGCCGCTTGTCGAAGTGGACCCCCTCTCCGAGGAGGAGATCGCTGCGGTGAACGCCGTCACGCAACCGCGCCTGATCACCGTGCGCGACGGGGTGAGCTTGGGGCCGATCGCCGCTTTCCGTCTACTGGCATCCCTCGTCGATCCGCGGCATCCGATGCTTCTGAAGGATACATTGCAAAAGACGGGTGGCGGAGAGTTCCTGGATCATCTCCTCACCTCCGCCACCGTGTTGGGATCGCTCCTCTGCGACGGAATCGGCGATGCCATCCTGCTGCGAAGCGAGGAGGCGCCCGGTCAGTCACTGCGCCTCGCCTACAACATCCTCCAGGCATCGGGAGTCCGGATCTTCAAGACCGACTACGTCGCCTGTCCCTCCTGCGGACGCACGCTCTTCAACCTTCAGGAGACCACCGCCCGCATCAAGGCCTCCACGGCTCACCTCAAGGGAGTCCGCATCGCCATCATGGGATGCATTGTCAATGGCCCGGGTGAAATGGCCGATGCCGACTTCGGCTATGTCGGTGGCGCCCCCGGCAAGGTGAACCTCTACGTCGGCAAGCAGGCCGTTAAGTTCAACATCCCGGAGGGAGAGGCCGTGGAGCGTCTCGTGGATTTGATCCGCGAACACAACAAGTGGGTTGATCCCGCGTAGCTTGTGAAGATTGGCGGGTTTATCCGAGTCCCCTTCAGAAAGTCCCTTTCATGCTTACTGAGTCCGATGGTGCCAATACCCAGGTTCCCGACTGCAGTGCATCACGGCGTAGATGGTAATTCTCTCCAGTCGGGACTCCCAGCGGTAGTAGATGACAAAGGGGTAGCGGTTGAGGACGGAACGCCGAATTTCAGGGTCCTCAATCACACGCCAACGGGTCGGATCTGCGACCAATGTACTAATTGAGTGCTCGACGGCTGAAACAAATCCCTCCGCTACCCGTGACGACACCTCTTGTAGGTAGTAATTCGCGGCCGCGGAATATTCAGAAAGAGCCTCGGGATGAAACCCGTAGCTGGTGGCCATCAGCCTGCTGATTGGTAAGAAGCCACGAGTTGACGAACACGCTCAAGAGCTTCATCCCCTGGAATGAGAGTTACCTCACCCGCCTCAACTTGCGCGATGCGACGATGAACTTCCCTCATCTGAGCCTGCGCGATCTCATGTGGGATGTCGTGGGCCAGCCTTTCTACAAGACGCTCTGCAAGTTCCGTGCGCTCATCCACGGAGAGTTGCTCAGCTTCCTCGAGAAGGTGGGCTACAACTTGAGTCATGAATGCATGGTAACGCACGCCTGAGATTTGTGCAACAGCTTGGCAGCCTATTGGCTTGAAATGAGACAACAGAAAGCCGTAGCGGATGCGAAGCAACGACCTAGCAAGTTTTTATTCGGTTCAGGATGAAGTGGTGTGTTTGCTTGCCCGCTTTTTGCCCGAATGCTTCGGAGGGCACTTCGTGGAAGGTTTGCAGGGGGATGGTGTTGGTGCCGGGCAGATTCCTCTCGGCGGGAAGACAGGCTCAGGTGGTGGGTTCCCTTCACGGAAGAATGATTTGATCTCATTCATCATCCGCTTGATGTGACGGTAGGTTCGCACGCGGACCATCCTGCGGTAGCTGGCCCACGGATCGCCCCACTTGAGGATCTCGATCGTCACGCGACGGACGCCCCACGCCCGCATTTCTCGCTTGCTCGGTTTGTAGAGGTCGATGGTGTTCACACCCGAGAGGGCAAAGCCGTAGTCGTCCACCTCGTAGATCTCCCCCGTCGCCCTGATCCGGAACATGGTTCCGCAAGGCCAGCGTGCCCAGTCAGCCGCCGCGCTGTGGACCGGCCCGCACCGGAGTTGGGTGCCGAGTGCGGTCAGGTTGCTGTAGCGTCGATGGTCGCTCTCGGTGTGGGTGTAGGCGGTGGTCCTGACCTTCTGGACTGCGGCCCTCGGTAGAGGCGGTTCGTATCGCGGCAGGGGATGGGCGCAACCCCCGAGCCAGAGCGGGAAAATCGGGAGCAGGAATGGCATGAAACGCCGCATCAAGCTGGTTCTTCGCAGATCAGGCGCCGGGAATCCAAGATTTATCCCGGATTTTGCAATAGAGCGGCATCAACTGTTGTGGATGGTTCACCCGGATGGTGGGGCTTCAGGGAGTTAAAAAGTTCAAACGTTAAAATGTTACAAGGTGCTGAAACTGTTTTTTTATTCCAGTCTCTGCTCGGTACTTTGCTTCGATGCTACCGATGTTTCCTCCGGGACTCCAGAGCTTGGGCTCTCGCGGTCATCATTTTAACTCTGTAACGTTCTAACCCTTTTAACCTCTCTCAATTCCGTGATTCCACTGCGAAATCCAAGATTTATCGGGACCTTTTTCGGAACGGTATGAGAGGGGACATTCTTGACATTCCCCGGACTAGGGTCATTTTTCATTTAGTGCATCCCTCTTTCCTCAAGAAGATTGTGTTGATTGCGGCGCTCATCCTTCCGCTCCATCTTGTCCAGGCAGTGGTGATCAATTCGCGCACCGGGTCGGGTAACACCAACGCCCCCTCCGGGCCCAACGGCGATCTGGGGTGGAACTATGTTGGTTCGCTCAACGGGGCCTCGGGCGTCTATCTGGGGGGTGGGAACGGATCGGGCTGGGTGCTGACCGCAAACCATGTCGGATTTGGAAATTTCACGCTGAACGGAACGACCTATTCGGCCATTGCCGGATCGGGACGGCAGATCGGCTCCATCGACCTCTATGCCTTCCGGATCACGGTGGGCCAAGGGACCGGTCTGTCCCTGCTGAGCAATCTTACGCTGGCGGGAACATCTCCTGCGGTTGGCGAAACGTTGACGATGATCGGCAACGGAAAGGACCGTGATGCTTCCAAGGCCTACTGGAGCGTCACGGGTTCCAATCCCTACACATGGAACGAGTCAAACCGCTTTAATTACAATGCCTCGGGATACAAGCAGCTCTCCTCAAGCTCGAAGCGATGGGGAACAAACCTCGCGGATGGCACGACCAATATCAACTCCACCAGCATGATCCAAACCACGTTCACGGAATCCGGCACCGCTAACGAGGCCCAGGCCGCTGTCGGTGATTCCGGCGGAGGGGTTTTTGTGCCGATGAACAACGGATCTTATCAACTCGCCGGCATCATGGATCTGGTGGGGACCTATTCGGGGCAACCGGCCAACACGGCCGTCTTCGGAAACGTCACCTACAGCATCGACATCGCCACATACCAAGAGCAGATCATCGCGGTCACCGGGGTCCCAGAACCCTCGGTCTGGATGCTCTCGCTGACCGGTCTCGGCGTGCTGATTGCGACAACCCGGCGCAGGATCTGATCAGGCCAGCAGGCCGTTGAGGTAGGCCGAGGGCTCGTAGTTCTCGATGAGCACCTCGTTCTCGGTGCCGCGCCGCATCCGAGCCTGCTTGACGAGGATCTCGGGTGTCTTGTGAGGCGCGAAGAGGATGTCGTCGTGCGTGGCGTTCATCTTTTCCGAGAACATGGAGGGGACCAGATGTCCGCCAAGGTGGTCGCTGCGGCCGGTGGCCACGTGGAGGGTGCCGCGCACCTTTTCATCCTGGATGTCGCGTCCGCTGACGGGGAGCAACTGGGTGCCGAAACCAAGCTCGCCAAGTTCCCCGGTGACGGGATCGGAGGCTAGTTTCGCATTGTGCGCCGCGATGGTGGCGGCGTTCCCCCTGATGAGTTCGGCCTTCACGATGCGCCCCCCGGTGACGGTCATCTTTCCGATCGTCCCGTCCTCATACCTGTGCGGGAACTCACCCTCGGCACCCTCGGGAACAAAGTAGACCTCCCCGGCGGGAAGGTTGGCAACATCCGGCTCGTCTCCGCGGCAGAGGCCGTGGCTCTTCTGGGCCTCCTGGCCGTTGAGGATGAGTCGGAGGGTGAAGTCCTGCCCCTCGCATCCGAAGTCGATCTCGATCCAGTCGGCCTTGGTGACTCCCTTGCGAAGTTTTTCCGCCTCGACGCTCACCTCGTCGTAGTCGACGGCAAGGCCGGAGGAGAGGATGACCTCGTTCACCCCGTGCAGGGTGGCTCCGCGGAATCCGTACTGCTTTGCAAAGGCGGTGAGCGGTGCGGTTGCCGAGAAGGTGGAGATGCAGAGGATGATGTCGTAGTTCGGGTAGACGTCCCCGGAGAGGCTGACCTGCTTACCGGATGGATCGAAGGCCTCGTCGGGAAGGTCGAGGTTGCTGCCACCGGTGAGCTTGTAGGCGAAGATCTCCCCGCCCTTGAGCCCCATCTTGGCAAGAATCCCTTCGTTGAGCGGCTTCTGGAACGACTCGAGCGCATGCTTCTGGATCGTGAGCGCAGGATCCTTCAGGAAAGCGAAGTCCTTGATATCGGCGGGATTCTCAAGATCGATCAGGATGCAGAGTCGCTGGCCGGCCTTCGGGGCGAAGGTCGTCGTGAGCAGGCGCTCGAGACTGAATGGAGGAAATGTGCGTGCGGCGATTTGCTGGGCGATGGGAAGGGCCATGGTGTGGAGTGGATGAGACTTTAGTTAAGGTAATTAACTATCTTGGAAATTCTAGATGAGCTTCAGATCGTGTAAACAAATATCATGCCTCTTGGGTCTAGGAAATACTCCTATTCCCTAGACGATAGCCCTTGCTTACTTGCCCGGAAAGCCTCAACAAGGGGTTCTATGAAAGCATTAAGCAACCTCTGTTTCGTTCTGGGTCTCGCTTCAGTCCTAGGATCTATTGCCATCTGGTATTATGCCGGCGGCAAAGATGCGACGTTCGAAGTTCGGACCCATGGCGAACTCTTCGGGATCTTCGTCGGCCTCTGGGCACCGACCTTACTGATCCTCTCCAACCGCATCGCGCGGTATGTTGAGGAAAAGAAGTAGTCCTTAGCGCTCCCCCTGGAGCGGTAACTCACAGAAGAGGCCGGGTCATGACCCGGCCTTCTCTTTTTCATCCTCGCACCTTGAATCTTCTGCCCCGGGATGGCGTCGCGGAATACCTCGGAAAGATTTGCTCCCCGGAGGAATCGCCGACGCTTTTTGACGATCTGCTCGCGACGTCACCCTGGCAACCGGATGAGGTAGTCCTGTTTGGTCGCAAGCGCATCCTTTCCCGCAAGGTCGCGTGGATGGGCGATGCCGGGTTCACCTATTCCTACTCCGGCACCAGCAAGACCGCTTCTCCCTTAACGTCGGCCCTTTTGTTGATCAAGAAACGTGTCGAGCAGCAGTGCGCCCATCGGTTTAACTCCTGCCTAATGAACCTCTACCACGACGGTTCCGAGGGGATGGGATGGCACAGTGACGATGAGAAAACGCTGGGGCGCAATCCCGTGATCGCCTCGGTGAGCTTCGGGGCGGAGCGGGTCTTCAAACTAAAGCACAGGGAGTCCAAAGAAATCGTTTCCGTGCTGCTGGAAAACGGAAGCCTTCTGGTGATGAAGGGGGCTACCCAGCACCACTGGGTTCATGCCATGCCCAAGACAAAAAAGATCACCACGCCAAGAATCAATCTCACCTTCCGGACTTTTTTACCATAGGGCAGGGCCGAAATGCTCCGGCACGCCGCAGGCCGCTCCCAAGATGCTTCCCACCACGGCGCCACGGTGGCAGTTGTCACCGCCGACCATGGCGTTGGCGATGATTCCTGCCGAGAAGTCGCGATGGTATTTCCAGACGAGGTAGAGCGATGCCGGCATCGCATCGGCAATGTAGCATGCGGGACTGAAGCGGGATCCAACGACATGCTCGTCGGGCTGATGCAGCCAGGAGTCCGATTTGTT
>JBIIGI010000119.1:0-2750 GCA_044236545.1 Chthoniobacterales bacterium | reverse complement strand
GAGAAGCGATGCCACGAACCAGTCAGTCCTCCCGAAGCGAGGCGTCCGCCCCCGATCTCGCTGCCGAGATGACGCGCCTCCTGGTCAGTGGCCATGCCCAGGCCGGCATGAGGCTGCGCTCGGTGCGTGATCTGGCGGTTATTTTCCGGGTCGATCCGAGCAGGATCGGCACTGCCCTATCCATCCTCTCTGAGAGGGGGGTCGTGGTGCAACGGCACGGGAGCGGCACCTACATCCGCCGTATGCCGACCGGCAAAGGCATCGATCATTCCGCGCCGCTTCACGCCGGACTGAGTGCAGAGGGGATTTTGGCTCCGGTGCCCGTGGTCAGATCCCGTCGTCGTCTGGATCCCCGTCACAAGCATCTTCATTTCCAGTTCTGGGTTGATGCTGACAACCCGTCGGTCTCCCAGAGCGAGGTGATTGACGGGGCGAGGAAGCTCCTCGCCGCCTCCGGTCACCGCCTGACGGTGTGCGGTGACATCAACGGGATCCAATCCCAGAGTTCCGGACCGAAGGTGCTCGGAAGCCTAGCTGCTCACCCGGCGGATGGTTATCTGGTTGCGGATTGGATTGGGGGGCTTTTTGATCAGGCATTCACGGACACTGGCAAGCCGTGGCTGATGTTCGGTTTTGCCGGGCCGGTCCGCCACCAGCCCTGCATGCTGATGGACGTGGTGGAGTCGGTGGAGCGCGCCACGGCGATCCTGCTGGAGGGGGGGTGCCGAAGGGTCGCCCTGATCGGTCACCTGGGCGATGAACGAACCCGTGAACTGATGCGCCTCCACCATGTCCTTGCCCTGAGGTTCCACGGCGCGGCAGGCTATCAGGTCTCCCGATTCGTCGAGAATCAGGCGTTGCCGGTCCGCCGGGCCCTCTCGGAGATGCTCGACTCGGAGACGCCCCCGGATGGCCTGTATGTGGCCGACGACACCCTGCTACCCTTTGTGGCCGCGGAACTCCGGCGGCGGGGCATTGTTCCTGGCCGAGACCTGGCGGTGATCACCCAATGGAACGAGAACCAGACGCAGGCCCCGGAGCTTCCCTGGAGCCGGATGGTGTACTCGCCGCGGCGCTTCGGTGAGATTCTCGCCGGGAATCTGCTTGCGACGTCGCAGTCCGCCGTGGTCCGACTCTCCAACGGCTCGATCCTCGCCGACTGGTGCCCCGGAGAGACCCATCTCCTCGCTCGTCCGGCGACCGGGAGGGGGAAAGGGCGTGGAAGCGCATAGAGGCCGGCAATGACGTGACCCTGCGACTGCCGGGTCTACTCCTGCAGATGATCGAGCTGCGGGGATTGTCCGGACCCTTCCCGGACGGATCGACTGGCCGGCAACACTCCCCGTTCACGAAACGCGGGACTTTGGGTCTTACTCAGCGGTTCCCTAAGGAAGACCTACGCGCTTTTTCTTCTCCTCTCAAAAAACACTTCAAAAATAGTGATTGAAACTGATATGCTCTACACTCACTCGTTAAATATCCCATATCCCTTTTGAACATTCTCCACATGAACAATCACACCATCCCAACCTTCGGCACCGGACTCCTTCACAAAGTCCTCGTGATTGCGTTTGCGGCGCTGGGTTGCCTGAGCGCACGCGCATCCCTCGACCTCCCGGTGGCGGAATACGGGGTCGGCTCCTGGGAGACCAAGGGACACGGCAATCACCGTGCGGTTCTGGAGGTGAAGGAGGCGTCACCAGTGGTCAAGGCAGTCATCCCATGGAGACGGCGCGATGCAAATCCCGAGCAAAAGGCAGTCCTTCTTTTCAATGAAAAAGGCGAGCGCGTCACCAACGTGAAAGTTCTCTCGCTGACCGGTGATCAGGGTGAGTTGCTCTTCGACGCGGCCGCCCCTGGCAGGTATTACGCCTACTACCTGCCCTACAATCCCGGCGTCTCGAACTTCGATGACCCCGGCACCTATTTCACCCAGAAGGAAACGGCTGCGGCGGAATGGCTGAACCGCGCGCAGGCAGTCTCCGCACCTCCGGTGGCCCGACTGGTGGAGATCCAGGCGAACGGCGAGTTTCATCGCTTTGACCCGATGGAGGTCATGCCGACCAAAGCCGAGGTTGCCGAACTTGCCGGGAAAGCCGGGGACAAGGGATTCCTGCTCTTCCCGGAAAACCGTACTCATTCGATCCGGATGCTTGATGCAGTGCCGTTCAAGTGGGTCGCCTACGGTCCGAGTCAGACCTTCACCGGCGAGGTTCAACCGAACGAATGGTATCCGTGGCAGATCGGCGTCTGGGCTCCTGAAAAGGAGCTGAAGAACCTCAAGGTGGAGATCAGTAATTTCAAAAACGCGGCGGGAGAGGTCATCGAAAAGTCCGCCCTCACCTGTTTCAACACCGGGGGAGTGGATGCGCGCGGCAAGGACTTCACCAATGCACCCTCCGTCCCGCAGGGAGCCGTCCAGCCGCTCTGGCTGATGGCGGAGATTCCTGCCAAAGCGAGCGGCGAATACCAGGGCACGGTCACGATCACGCCCGAAAACGCTCCGGCCCAAACGGTCGCCGTGACGTTGAAAGTGAAGGGCGAGACTCTCGCGGATCACGGAGTTTCCGATCTCTGGCGTCTCTCCCGCCTGCATTGGCTCAACTCCCGCATCGGTCTGGAGGAGAAGATCGTGCCGCCGATGAAACCCATGAAGCGGACCGGCGATCAGGTGGAGCTGACCTGCACCGGCGTCACGTTCGGCCCCGATGGTCTCCCCGCGCAAATCACCGCCGGAGGCCGCAAAAGCC
>JBIIGI010000021.1:0-34356 GCA_044236545.1 Chthoniobacterales bacterium | reverse complement strand
TCCTCGAGGATCCCGAAATCAAGGTAGTCGTGGAGCTGATCGGGGGAACGACGGAGGCCTTCGACCTGACGGTCGCCGCCATCAGGTCGGGCCGCATCGTTGTCACGGGTAACAAGGCCCTGCTGGCGGAGCGCGGCGCGGAGATCTTCGCCCTCGCCTGCGAACACAAGGTTCCCGTCTTCTTTGAGGCGGCGGTGGCGGGAGGCATCCCGATCATCCAGTCGCTGCGCGATGCTTTCGTGGGCAACCGCATCGAGTCAGTCCACGGCATTCTCAACGGCACGAGCAACTACATCCTCACGCGCATGCAGGAGGCGGGACTCGACTACCCAGAGGCGCTCGCCGAGGCGGTGAAGCTCGGCTATGCCGAGGCCGATCCCTCCCTCGACATCAACGGCTGGGATGCCGGCCACAAGGCGATCATCCTCGCCGCGCTCGCCTACGGCTTCTGGGTCGATCCCTCCACGATCCGCGTCGAGGGGATCGACCGCGTCAGCGCGGCTGACATCCATTTCGCGAGGAGCCTCGGCTACTGCATCAAGCTTCTTGGCTCGATCCGTGAGAAGGAGGGGAAGGTCGAGGTCGGCGTCGCCCCCACCCTCATCCCCCAGGGGAATGTCCTCGCCTCGGTGAACGGCGTCTTTAACGCCGTCGCCGTCCGCGGCGATCTCGTCGGCGACAGTCTCTTCTACGGACGCGGGGCCGGACGCGGCCCCACGGCCAGCTCCGTGATCGGGGATCTCGTCGAGGCAGCCCATGTGCTCGACGCCCCTCGCAAGACCTACGGCTTCTCCTCGCACGCTCTCTACGGCAGCAGCCGACCGGCCGACCAGATCGTCGGCTCCTACTACCTGCGCCTTTCCGTCGATGACAAACCGGGCGTCCTGGCCCGCATTGCCGGAGTGCTTGGCGAGTCCGGCATCGGGATCTCCTCGGTGGTCCAGCCGGAATCGATCGCCGGAGTCGAGACCCCCCTCGTTCTGATGATCCACGAGGCCCCCTACGGTGCCGTGAAGAACGCCCTCTCCAGGATCACCTCCCTGGACTGCGTGAAGGGGGAGCCGGTCCTCTTCAACGTGGAGACCCTTTCCTGAATTCCGACCCGATGAAGAAAACGTTCAATGACTGCGGCGTGATCGCGCGCTACCGGGAGTTCCTTCCCGTCACCGACGCGACCCCCGTCATCTCGCTGAGCGAGGGTTCCACTCCACTGATTCATTCGCCCAAGCTGAGTGCGATCACCGGCGGCGAGGTCTACGTCAAGTACGAGGGGCTCAATCCGACCGGGTCGTTCAAGGATCGAGGGATGACCATGGCCATCTCCAAGGCCGCCGAGGAGGGTGCCCACACCGTTCTCTGCGCCTCCACGGGAAATACCTCCGCGGCAGCGGCGGCCTACGCCGCGAGGGCCGGCATGAAGTGCGCCGTCCTCCTCCCCGCCGGACGCATCGCGGGTGGCAAGATGGTCCAGGCCTACATCTACGGGGCGACCGTCATTGCCATCCGGGGGAACTTCGACGACGCCCTGCGCCTCGTTCGCGAACTGGGCGAGACCGGCGACTTCGCGATCGTCAACTCGATCAACCCCTACCGCATCGAGGGTCAGAAGACGGCGGCCTTCGAGATCATCGAGGAACTCGGCAACGCGCCCGACATCCACATCCTCCCCGTCGGCAACGCCGGGAACATCACCGCCTACTGGAAGGGTTACAAGGAATTCAGGGAACTCGGCCGCAGCAACAAGCTGCCCCGGATGCTCGGCGTCCAGGCTGCGGGAGCCGCCCCCCTCTATCACGGAGCCCCGATGGATAATCCCGAGACCGTGGCCACAGCCATCCGGATCGGACGCCCCGCCAGTTGGGACGGAGCCATCCATGCCGCCTCCGAATCAGGCGGATGCTTCGAGATCGTCGAGGACTCGGAGATCCTCGCGGCCCAGAAGTGGCTTGCCTCCAACGAGGGCATCTTCGTCGAGCCGGCCAGCGCCGCTCCCGTGGCGGCCCTCTTCAAATGCTTCAACCGCAGCGGAAAAAACACCCAGTGCGACTGCTGCCCCTTCCGCCAGATCCAGACCGGCACCAAGGTCGTCCTCACAGTCACCGGCCACGGACTCAAGGATCCCGACACGGCCAAGCACGCCGTCACGGCCCCGATCGAGACCGACGCCACCGCGGCAGCCGTCCGCGAAGCCCTCGCCAAGCTAGACAACTGAACATGCAGACCAACCGGACTTCTGGGCTATTGGACTATTGGTATCCGAATTCAGATGCAGACTCAGACCTAACAGCCTACAGCCTAAACCGCTAACAGCCTCTTCTTCATGTCCCTCATCGTCCAGAAATACGGCGGCACCTCGGTCGGCAACCCCGAGCGCATCACCAATGTTGCCAAGCGCCTCCTTGAAACCCAGCGCGCCGGTCATTCCGTCGTGGCCGTCGTCTCGGCGATGTCGGGCGTCACCGATTCGCTGATCAAGCTGGCGCGCGAGGTGTCCGCAAAGCCGACCGAGCGGGAAATGGATGTGCTTCTCTCAACGGGTGAACAGACAACGATGGCCCTCGCCGCCATGGCGATCCAGAGCATGGGCGGCAAGGCCGTCTCCCTCACCGGAGCCCAGGCAGGCATCGTCACCAACGGCGTCCACACCAAGGCCAAGATCAGTAACATCACCCCGGGCCAGATCAGGAAGCATCTTGACGACGGGGCGATTGTGATCGTGGCGGGCTTCCAGGGTGAAACCGATGATGGCGACATCACAACGCTTGGACGCGGCGGTTCGGACCTCACCGCCATCGCGCTTGCCTCCGCCCTGGATGCCGATGCCTGCCAGATTTTCACGGATGTCGACGGAGTTTACACCTGTGACCCGCGCATCGTGCCGACGGCGAAAAAGATCGGGGAGATCTCCTACGATGAGATGCTCGAGATGGCATCGAGCGGCTCCAAAGTCATGCAGTCGCGCTCGGTCGAGTTCGCCAAGAAATTCGGAGTCACCTTTGAGGTGCGCAGCAGCTTCAACAACAACCCAGGAACCACCGTGAAAGAAGAAACAGCCGGAATGGAACAGGTCGTCGTGCGCGGCGTCAGCGTCGAGCGCAATCAGGCCAAAGTCATCGTCAGTCGCGTCCCCGACAAACCCGGATGCGCCGCTCGCCTCTTCATGGCGCTGGCCGAGGCCCATGTGATGGTCGATGTCATCGTCCAGAACGTCTCGGCCATCGACCGCCGGCAAACCACCGACATCTCCTTCACCATCAACCGGGACGAACTTGAGAAGATCGGCGACCTGATCGACCGCGTTGCGGCCGAGATCGGTGCGGGCGAGGTCCTCAAGCAGGACGGGATCGCCAAGCTAAGCGTCGTCGGCATCGGCATGAGGAGCCACACGGGCGTCGCCGCGCGTCTTTTCGAGGCTCTTGCCGACGGGGGGATCAACATCCAGATGATCTCCACCTCCGAGATCAAGATCGCGGTCATCCTCGATGAGGAACACATCGTCAAGGCGTCCCAGCTTGCCCACACCGCGTTCGGCTTAGATGCGGCGGCCTGAAAGGCCGCAAGCCTTTTAGACTGAAGACTGTTAGTCTGTTAGCTGCTGAATCCGAGAAGAAGATTAAATCAGGAATGCGAACCATTGGCCGGGCAGGGGTTCGGTGAGATTCAGAGTGAGAAAGGCGTTTGGAAGAGCAATCATCATCCTTCATGCTCTTCATGGTTAAAGGATTCCTTTCTCTTTTTCCTGAGTTCCTGATGCAACGGATGCGTAGCAACGGCCAGGCAAGCAATTCCTGATTAAACAACGCAGTCCTCCCCCTTCCCCAGATCATGCCCTCCTCTCTTCTCTCAAAACTCATCTGGGGAGGGATCTCCCTCCTCCTGCTTCTCTCCATTGCCACGATCTCCTTTGTCAGGGGTGAACCGGTCAATGCCCTCTGGATCGTGGTGGCCGGGGTCTGCACCTTCGCGCTCGCCTACCGATTCCATGCCGCATGGTTGCTGGCGGATGTCCTGACGCTCGATCAGGAGAGGCAGACGGCGGCCTCCCGCCATGCCGACGGGAAGGACTTCGTCCCCACGAACCGCTGGATCGTCTTCGGCCATCACTTTGCCGCCATTGCCGGACCCGGGCCCTTGGTCGGCCCCGTGCTCGCCGCCCAGTTCGGCTATCTCCCGGGGACCCTCTGGATCCTGATCGGCGCTACCCTCGGGGGAGCCGTCCATGACTGCATCATCCTCTTCTGCTCGTCACGCAGGAGAGGCAAGAGCCTCGGCCAGATGGTCTCCGAGGAGGTCGGCCCCTTTGCCGGGCTCGTCACGCTGATCGGGGTCGTCTCCATCATGGTGATCCTCCTGGCGGTGCTGGGCCTTGTCGTGGTCAAGGCTCTGGCTGAAAGCCCCTGGGGCCTCTTCACGATCGTGGCCTCCATGCCGATCGCCCTCTGCATGGGAGTGGCCATGCGCTCGGGAAAGATTCACCTGGGACTCATCAGCACGCTCGGGGTGGCGGCACTTCTCCTTTCCGTGGTGGCTGGCCAATGGATCAAGGGATCCCTGCTCGAGCCTTGGTTCACTCTCGACGGACGGACGCTCGCTCTCGGCATCATGATCTACGGGTTGCTCGCCTCCGTCCTCCCGGTATGGCTCCTGCTCGCCCCCCGAGACTACCTCAGCACCTTCCTCAAGATCGGCGTCGTTGCCCTGCTTGGCATCGCCATCGTCTCCCTCGCCCCAAAACTCCAGATGCCCGCGCTGACCAGGTTCATCGATGGCACCGGCCCCGTCTTCGCGGGCAAGGTCTTCCCCTTTGCCTTCATCACGATCGCCTGCGCGGCCGTCTCGGGCTTCCACTCCCTGATCGCTTCGGGCACCACGCCGAAGCTCCTCGCCAACGAGAAGGACATCCGGATCATCGGCTACGGCGCCATGATCACCGAGATGCTGGTCGGCCTGCTGGCGCTGGTTGCGGCCTGCTCGATGGTTCCCGGGGAATACTTCGCGATCAACATGAAGGGAGAGCCCGCCCAGATCGTCGCCTCCATGACCGCCCAGGGATTCCCGGTCACCATGGCTCAGATGGATGCTCTTGCAGCAAGCGTCGGGGAAAGGAGCATGTTCGGCCGCACCGGAGGGGCCCCGACCTTCGCCGTCGGGATGGCCCAGATGTTTGCCGGGGTGTTCAATAGCCCCGCCGCCACCTCCCTCTGGTACCACTTTGCCATCATGTTCGAGGCCCTCTTCATCCTGACCACGATCGATGCCGGCACCCGGGTCGGCCGATTCCTAGTACAGGATCTGGGTGGCCTCCTCTGGAAGCCGCTCGCGCGCACTGATTCCGCTCTTGCTGGATGGAGCGCCAGCATCCTCTTTGTGGGTGCCTGGGGATACTTCCTCTACCAGGGAGTCATCGACCCGCTCGGGGGAATCAATTCCCTCTGGCCGATCTTCGGGGTGGCCAACCAGCTCCTGGCAGTGATCGCACTGAGCCTCGGCACCACTGTCCTCCTCAAGATGCGAAAGGAGCGCTACCTCTGGGTCACCCTCCTGCCACTCTCATGGCTCCTCGCCGTCACCCTCACGGCCGGATGGCAGAAGATCTTCGCCACCGACATCCGGCTCGGCTTCCTGAGCGCCGCAAAGCGCTTCGAGCAACTCGCAGCGGCGGGAGGTTCAGCCAGGGATCTCTCGTCATGGCAGCACCAGATCTTCAACAATTACCTCAACGCCTCCGTCACCGCCCTGTTCCTGATCCTGGTCATCCTGATCGTCGCCTCCTGCGCCCGCGTCTGGATCCAGCTACTCGCCGGACGGCATGAGCAGCATCCCCTGAGGGAAGAGCCAAGCGTGGCCTGAATTACTGGATCATGCAGTTGGATGCTATAATTCTTCCATTGCCTTCAACTCGTACCAGCACTTTGATCTTTTGTTCTCTCTGAAGCGGGGTTTTGGCGGCGGAAGGAGTAAAGATTATGGGCAGTGGTATTTTTTTTTCCTCAGTAACAACAGAGCATAGCGTGCAATCTGAGCTCTGTTGTTTGAGTAGTATATTTTGAAAGGTGCCCGTAATCACATAATCAGCATTCGACCATAGAGCCTCACCTTCTAGATAACTCTCAACAGGGAAGGGGACACACTTGTTAAAGTCGTTTTTAGAGAATGATTCTTTGGCAACTCCAAGAGTTAACAGAAATGCAACGATAACTGCGACGCCGACCCCTACTATAAATAGGTAATTATTTCTTTGTGGTTTTCTTGCCATAGGATTTATTTTTCATGCAAGGTTTTATCACCAAGCGATTTGATCTTCTCTTTTATTAAGGTGGCAGATGGTGCGTTAGAAAGCGCTTGCAGATACCACGCAATAGCAATCGTAGAGTTTCCACGCGCTTCATATTTTTTACCTTTCGTATAAATAGAAATAAATTGAGGACAATCCCCAGCAAGAACAGATTTTTTCTCAAGCACACGCTTGTCTCTATTTAATGGATCTGGAAGCACTTCAAGCTCCAACCATGCATCTGCATTGGCATTCATCAGTTGCAAGGAAGCACTTTTCTCCAAGGCGGTCTTAACGGTTTTTTCTTTATCTAACAGCGCTTCATATTCGTTTTTCTGTTTCTCATTCTTTTCCAAGGCAATTACCGGGGCAAATTCCGCTATTCGTTCAAATGCTTGGATATAGTCATTGTCTTTTATCACCTGATCTAATTGCTCCTTGATTTTTTCGCCAGTCAGGGTTTTGTCCTGCGTCTTAGAAATTGCTTCTGCAACTTCTTTATCAATTGGCGCACGCTTTCGCGCAGCATCAAGCAAAGCTTCTGCTTCATGAACATCACCAACGCGCATCGCTACTTCAGCCATTTTTACCCAAAGGAGAGCTTTCTCTCTATTCTCTTTGGCAAATGCCTTTAGATCCTCCGCCCCTACATCTGAAGACTCCTGTTCTAATTTGTCCGAAAGACTCTGAACCTCAGGCCAGTTCTTGCTGTTAACCGCTTCCATTAATTGTCGTATCGTTTTGGTATATTCATGAATCTTCTGACGCTCTTCGTATGGAAAGGTTTGTAGTTCTGGTTGGTATTTCGCTGTTGAAACCATCTTACGAAGAAGACTTTCCGCTGCACTCATTTGTTTCGTCTTTAGCATGTTTTCAACCGATGCTCTATCTGTCTTGGCATCGCGAATTCTATTGAGGAGAAAACTCTCCAATCCGGTGATCGTGCTGATCATCGGTAGCCCCTGCGATGCCGCAGCACCAGCTGATGTAGGGGCGGTTTGAGGAGATACAGCGGAGCTTCCGCCAGAATTGGCTCCACCATTACCAGCTCCGCCATTGTTTGATGATCCGCTGGGATAGGCTTTGTCTGAAAGGGACATATCTCCACCCGGAAACACATTTCTATAAAAACCACAGGCAATCAGGGCATGAATGTACCTCTGCTGCGATGCAAGCTGAACAATGAACTGCTGAAACTCCAACTTCCTTAAAGGCGTGTTTAAAAAATTTCGAAACCCCTGCTTTTCTTTTACTAATTCAGCAATTTGCTCTTTAACTCTATCTTTTTGTTCTAGCACATTTTCCTGATCTTTATCGTTCGTAAATGGTTTTCCGGTGAGCGGATTTATCTTTCCACCTTGATTATAATTCCACTGCAATCGATCTCTTTCTTTTTCCAGTTGTGATATGGAATTGTTAATTTGAGCCATTCTGGCCGCGTCATCCCTTACGCTCCCCTCTTTCGCACTCCACTGGCTCAAAATAGTTCTTGAAATCCCTTCATCCTCTTCAAAATCACCCATTTTATTGAGAATCTCCCCGGCTTTTACTGTATTTACAGTGTCTCCAGTTGTTCTTGCCAGATACGGACTTAAAGGAGTGAGTTGATTAAGAGCCTCTTTTAGTTGTCCATAATAGAGAACCGATCGATTCACATCCTTTGATGGAGCATTGATAAAACTATTGTAATCTGAAGGAAGGTTTGCGGGAGTGACGGCATCTGCTGATGCATCCATAAGTTTCTTTTGGAGTTTCAAGACACCCTCCTTGAACTCCGCTTCCTCCCTTTCCAACTTGCCCGCTTCTTTTGCAATGCGAAGCTTTTCCATCTCAACACTCTCAAACGAATTCACAACCACCGACCCAGGAGGTGTTGCAATCATGCTTGCCGGGTTTGCGGGAGGAATGTCCGCCGCAACTACGCCCCACATGGTTGCTACCATCATGAGTACCCAGACGGAAGCGTGCTGAAGGGATTTTTTATTGGATCGTATCACAATTCGGGAAAAATAGTTCAGATGAGTTACTCCGCATTACTAGTCAATTCCAGAAAAAAAGCCCCGGATTGCTCCGGGGCTTTTCGTTGATTGGTTGGAGATCGGGTTATTCGCCCTTCTCTTCCTTGGACTTGGAGGCCTTCTTCTTGGGCGCTTCGCCTTCAGCCTTGGGAGCCTTGGGTTCCTTCTTAGCCTTGGCGGGCTTTTCGGCGGCATCAGCCACCTCGGCCTTCTTGAGCTCGGGGGCGTAATCGACCCACTCGAGGTAAGCCATCGGGGCGCTGTCGCTGAGACGGGCACCGAGCTTGACGATGCGCGTGTAGCCTCCCTTGCGGTCGGCGGCGGCGGGCGCGATCTCGGTGAAGAGTTTCTTCACGATGTCCTTATGCTTGAGGTAGGAGATCGCGACGCGGCGGGCATGGAGATCACCCTTCTTGCCGAGGGTGACCATGCGCTCGGCGAGCGGCTTGGTCGCCTTGGCTTTTGCGAGGGTGGTCTTGATGCGGCGGTGCTCGATCAGGCTGCATACCTGATTCGAGAGAAGCGAATCGCGGTGTGCCTGGCTACGGCCGAGCTTGACGGTTTTTTTACGGTGACGCATGGAATGTAATTCTTGGGCTTATTCCGCCGCAGCCGGGGCCTCGGTGAGGCCGGGCTCGAACTTCATGCCGAGGCCGAGGCCGAGCTGGACAAGCTTGTCCTTGATCTCGTTGAGCGACTTCTTGCCGAAGTTGCGGTATTTGAGCATCTCGGCCTCGCTCTTCTGTGCGAGCTGACCGACGGTGGTGATGTTGGCGTTGTTGAGGCAGTTCGCGGCGCGGACGGAGAGCTCGATCTCATTCACGCTCATGGCGAGCAGTTTCTTGAGTCGGCTGTTCTCTTGGCTGACCTCGACCGGGGTCTCGTCGAACTCGACCTGGGTGTCGTCGAACTTGACGAAGACATCGAGGTGGTGGCGGAGGATGGCGGCGGACTGAAGCAGGGCGTCGTCCGGGGTAAGGCGGCCGTCCGTCCAGAGCTCGAGGATGAGCTTGTCATAGTCGGTGCGCTGGCCAACGCGGGTCTGTTCGACGGCATACTTGACCTTGGTGACGGGCGAGAAGATCGAGTCGATGGCGATGACGCCGATCGGCTTGTCGGGGCTCTTGTTCTCGTCGCCGGTGGCGAATCCACGGCCGACCTTGACCTCGAACTCGGCCTCGAACTTCATCTTCTTATCGAGCGTGCAGATATGCTGGTCGGGATTGAGGACCTCGCACTGGGCGGTCGACTGGATGTCTCCCGCGGTGACGGCACCCTGCTTGTTAACCGAGAGGGTCAGGTTGCGGGGTTCGTGGTCGTGGGCCTTGAACTTGACCTTCTTGAGGTTGAGGATGATCTCGACGACATCCTCGACGACACCGGGGATGGCGGTGAACTCATGGGGAGCCCCCTCGATCCTGACCGAGGTGATGGCGGCACCCTCAAGCGATGAGAGGAGTGTGCGGCGGAGCGAGTTGCCGATGGTGTGTCCGTAGCCGGCCTCGAAGGGCTCGGCGATGAACTTCGCATAGGTTTCTGTGGCGGATTTCTCGTCCTTGACGAGGGTCTTCGGCATTTCGAAGCGACCGAGGCGGATAGGCATGGTGTCTGTTGGTTCTCGTTGCCGGGTTTCCCTTGGCGCGTTGCGGTGACCTGCAAGTGCAGATCACCCAAGGACCGACGGCAAATGTTTGATGCGCGGTCGGACATCTTATCCCTCCTTGCCCGAGAGGCAAGGGATAAAATGGGGAATCGGGGATAGGTTATGGGGTCTGGGGCATGTGGTTAAGAGGAAGGCTCAAGTCCACCCATCACCCATGCCCGATTACCGATCCCCCATTCACCACGGCACAAAAAAAGACGCCACCCCGCAAAGGGTGGCGTCCTTGATTGATCGACCGTTGCGACTACTTGGTCGGGACAGACTTGATGGTCTGCAGGACGCGGCCGGCGATCTTGTAGGGGTCGCCCTGGGAGTTGGGACGGCGATCCTCAAGGTAGCCCTTGTAGTCGTTGTTCACGAAGCTGTGAGGGACGCGGATGGAGGCGCCGCGGTTAGCCACGCCGTAGTTGAACTTGTCGATCGACTGGGTCTCATGCAGTCCGGTGAGGCGCATGTGATTGTCGGGACCATACACGGCGATGTGCTCGTTCTTGAACTTGTCGAAGGCGGCCATGAGCTTCTCGAAGTACTTCTTGCCACCCTTCTCGCGCATGAACTTGGTCGAGAAATTGCAGTGCATGCCGGAGCCGTTCCAGTCGACATCGGTGCCGAGGGGCTTGCAGTGGTAGTTCACATCGACGCCGTACTTCTCGCAAACGCGCTGAAGCACATAGCGGGCGAGCCAGATCTCGTCGGCGGCTTTCTTGGAGCCCTTGCCGAAGATCTGGAATTCCCACTGGCCCTTGGCCACTTCGGCATTGATGCCCTCGTGGTTGATGCCCATCTCGAGGCAGATGTCGAGGTGCTCCTCGACGATGTCGCGGGCGATGTCGCCGACATTGGAGAAGCCGACGCCGCAATAGAACTTGCCCTGACCCTCGGGAGGGAAGCCACCCTTGGGGAAGCCGAGCGGTGCGCCGTCCTTGTAGAGGAAGTACTCCTGCTCGAAACCGAACCAGGTGTCGGGATCGTCGAGAATGGTGGCGCGGGAGTTGGAAGGATGCGGCTTGCCGTCCGGGAGGAGGACCTCGCACATGACGAGGAGTCCGTTCTCGCGGGTCGGATCAGGATAGCTGGCGACGGGCTTGAGGAGGCAATCGGAGCTCTTGCCTTCGGCCTGACGGGTGGAGCTGCCGTCGAATCCCCACATCGGGAGATCCTTCAGTGCGGGGAATTTTGCGAATTCCTTGATCTGGGTCTTGCTTCGGAGGTTGGCAACGGGCTCGTATCCGTCGAGCCAGATGTATTCGAGTTTGTACTTGGCCATGATGTGGGGTGGTTTGTGATGTCCTGCTGTCTGTTTTTGATCAGCCGGCGCCGCGCGGACAGACGGCGAAGCTGGCTGCGACCGACTTTAGAGTCGGCCTGCATGGGATCAAGCAACTTTGATGCCAAACGGCGAAATTCCTCTGAAAAGAGGAATTTCGAGTGAAAATGTGGGAAAGTGAAAAGGTAGGTTGCGAGCAGGCAACCACTGACCAATATCGCAGTTTCTTGTTTCTTCGGGCTGTCTCTCTCATTCTTTTGCTACCTCTGAGCTAATCGTCTTCAGTCTAAACTCCTTCAGTCCTTTCCAAATGATCACCGTCAAGGATACCCAGCGCGCCACGGTGCAGATTGCCTTCGACGGGAGCGTCCGCAAGGCCTTCCACGGCCCCAAGGCGGAGGAGCGCTTCGAGAACGAGGTCCGAATCCTGAGGCATCTTGAGCAGGCGGGATGCGGGTTCGTTCCCAGGGTGATCTCGGCGGATCCGGAAAAGCTGCTTCTCGTCACCACCAACTGCGGCTCCCGGGTCGACCGACTCGACGAGGAACGCTGCAAGGAACTCTTCGCCCAACTGGAGGAATACGGCGTGCGCCATGACGACGCCGACATCCGCAACGTCACCTACAGCCAGCAACTCGGCCGCTTCTGCCTGATCGATTTCGAGTTTGCCACCCTGCTGGATCAATCCAAGGCCCAGGCCGGCAAGTCCACGATCACACCTCCCGCGATCCAGACGATCCGGCTCGCCTGGTCGGGATGCTCGGAGCAGGGCCCCGTACGGCCAAACAACGAGGATGCATTCCTCGGGCTCTCCATCGACTCACGGGAGGTGCACCACGTGGGACGCAACGGAACCGCAGCGACGGGCAACTCGGATCTTCTCTTTGCCGTCAGTGACGGAATGGGAGGGGCCAAGGCGGGTGAGTTCGCCAGCAAGATCGCCGTCGAGAAGATCACGCGGCGGTTCCCTCCCCTGCTCGGACGGAGGGGAGAGGGTCGCCCGATCGGCTACCATGCCGCCTTTGAGACCCTCTTCACCGAGATCCACACGGCGATCCAATACCTCGGCGAGAGCTATGAGGAGTGCCGTGGCATGGGAGCGACACTGAGCATGTGCTGGTTCTCGGAGGATACGATGCACTTCGCCCACATCGGGGATACCCGGATCTACCACCTCCCCGCGACGGGAGGGATCATCCAGCTCACAGAGGACGACACCCATGTCGGCTGGCTCCAGCGCACCGGTCAGATCAGCGAGCGCGAAGCCAGGATGCATCCCGCAAAGAACCGCCTGCAAAAGGCGCTCGGTGCGGGAAACCAGTTCGTCAACCCGCAGGTCGGTGAAACCCCGTGCCGGCCCGGAGACCGCTTTCTCATCTGCACCGACGGCGTCACCGACGCCCTCTACAACGACCAGTTGCCGGAAGTCCTCGCCGAGTGCCCCAAGGGAACACCCCCCGCTCTTCATCTCGTCGGTGAGGCGATCGAACGCTCCGGACGGGATAACACGACGGCCGTGATCGTGACGGTCGGATGAATCAACCATGAGAACCTTCCTACTGCTGATCCTTTGTGTCACGGGGCTCCAGGCGGCCGACACGATCAGGGTGGTGACATGGAACCTTGCATGGTTTCCGAGCGGGTCGACGAGGCCGGCCTCTCCTGAAGTTGAGGAGCGGCGCGTGCAAGCGGCGGCAGCCGTGCTGAAATCGATCGACGCCGACCTGATCTTTCTTCAGGAGATGCGCGACTGGGAAACCTGCGAGCGGTTGGCCCGAGCCATGGCCCCGACACGCTACGAGGTGGCGGTCTGTTCGGCCTTTCCCCAGACTCCCAGACAACGGCAACCGGGCAGACAGCAGGTGGCCCTGCTGACCAAAAAAAGCGCACACGCCGCTTGGTGTGAACCGTGGAAGAGTGATGCCGGAACCTCGTTGCCGCGCGGTTTTGCTTTTGCCGCTGTCCCTTCCCCGGAATCACCCGCTTCGGCGGAGACTTCCAATCCGGCGCTCAAGTTGCTGGGCTGTTACTCGCTCCACTTGAAAAGCAACCTTGTCCGAGGCAAGGATCCGGAGAAGGCCGCCGAGAACATCCTGAAGCGCGAACTCTCGGCACGCCAACTCGTCGCCCATCGCCATGATATCGAGGGACGCATTCTGCCTGCCGTGAAACGCTTCCTTGTGGCCGGGGACTTCAACGCCGATGACGGCAATTCCGAACTGGCTGGGGAGCAAACGCTGGAGACCTTCGCCAAAGGCGGCCTCAAGGATTCGACCGAAGGACTTCCCAGATCGGAACGGATCACCCATCCGAAACGGGGAAACTACAAGGATGCCGTCTTCGACTACGTGCTCTACTGCGGTCTCAAGCCCAAGGGAAGACCGCGCACGGTCAGGAGCAATGTCTCCGACCACTGGCCGCTGGTTGTGGAATTTGAAGTCGAGAAATAGCGTGGTTGATCTGCACGAATGGAGCTATGACTCCGCAGGCCAATAACTCTGCTTTTTGACCCGGATTATGCAGTAGAAGGTCATCAAAAGGCATGGATGGTTCACCCTGATAGTGGGGCCTCAAGGAGTTAAAAACGTTGAAGCGTTAAAAGGGTTACAAAGACTGAATTGGAAAACTTGATTCGACTCTTCGGCCTGTGTTGCTGCGACGAGTTCTCTGAATTCGCTATCTCGATTCTCTGATCAAGGCTGTTTCGATCCACTTTGTAACGATTCAACTTTCTAACTTTTTTAACCCCTTACCCGCTCCCGGAATCCAGTCTCTATTGCATTCCGATTTTAACCCAATCGCCTCGTAGCGTCTTCCCTAATTCATCGGTTGGCCGGCTTCGTAGCGGGCCAGTTCCTCGATGCGGTTGACATGGCGGCCGCCTTCAAACGGGGTGGAGAGCCAGATGTCGATGAGTCGCTTCGCCATCTCGAGGGGGACCATGCGCTCCCCGATGGAGAGGACATTGGCGTTGTTGTGCTGACTGGCCAGACGGGCGGTCTCCTCACTCCACGCGATGGAGCAGCGGATCCCCTTCACCTTGTTCGCGGCAATGGCCTCGCCGTTGCCGGATCCCCCGACCACGATCCCCTTCTCGGCCTCGCCCTTGGCCACCTTCTCGGCCGCGGGGATGCACCAGAGCGGATAGTCGGTCGAGGCGGCGGAGTGGGTTCCGCAATCGATCACCTCATGCCCCTGCTCGCGGAGCATGGCGACAAAAGCCTGCTTGTACTCGAATCCCGCGTGGTCGCTGCCGATTGAGATTTTCATGAATGTTTTAGGAGGGGTCGTCCGTGGTTTGATTCAGATCAACGGGGCTTTGATCAACCCTCGATCGTGTTGATCTCAACAGGCTCGACCTTCACGCCAAGGTCCTCCAACCATGCGATGGAGCGCTTGATCTCACCCCTCTCCCCGCTGAGCTCTAGGCAAACCAGGCCGACCTCCTCGTTGACGCTCGCCTGGCGGACATTGGTGGTCACGGCGAAGGTGTGGCCGAGTTCGTGGACGATCGGGCGGGTGATGAGTTTTGCCGGATACATCAGCCAAAGGCGGGTCGTTTCCATGGATTAAGGATCGTGGATCGGATGATCTTTCGCAAGAGGACTATCCGCCGGCGATGGCGGGGACGATGGAGATCACGTCGGCCTCCTTGACCGGGGTCTCCTTCTCCTGCAGGAAGCGGACATCCTCGTCGTTGACGAAGATGTTCACGAAGCGGCGGATGACGCCGTTCTCGTCGACGATGCGTTCACCGAGGCCCGGGAAGCTGGCGTTGAGTTCGTCCAGGACGGCGCCGAGGGTGGCACCGGAGGCAATGACCTCCTCCTGATTGTTGGTGAGTTTGCGGAGCGGGGTGGGGATGCGGATGGTGGGCATGTGATTAGGTGTTTAGCGGTTTAGACTGAAGGCTGTTAGGAAAGACCGGAGAGGCCGAGCGTTAGAGTTGAAGTTTAAGGGAAGGATGAAAGTTGAAGTTGGGGGATCGGGTAATACTCGACTCTCGTCTTTCGACTTTCGACGGCTGTTTTTTAGGGGTTTAGCGGTTTAGACTGTAGGCTGTTAGGTGAAGGCAAGAGAAGGGTTCGGCAGATTGCGCACTCGACTCTCGTCTCTCGACCCTAGACTGCATTTGGTTGGTTTCAGCTTTTAGGCACCGCCACTTCGTCGGCGACGAGGGCCTCGAATTCGCGGAGGCTGGCGCCGATGACGCGCGGCTCGCCCACCTTGCCGATGATGGCCTCCTGGGTCTTGAGGCCGTGACCGGTGATGCAGAGGACGGCTCCCTCCTCCTTGGGGATCTTACCGCTCTCGATGAGCTTCTTGGCGCAGGCGACGGTGACGCCACCCGCGGTCTCGGCGAAGATACCCGCGTATTCGGCAAGGAGCTTGATGCCATCGACGATCTCCTCGTCGGTGCAGTCTTCGCAACTGCCACCCGTCTCCCTCATGCTGCGGATGGCGTAATAGCCGTCCGCCGGGGTGCCGATCGCAAGCGACTTGGCGATCGTGTCGGGATTCTGGACAGGCTTGACGATGTCGGTGCCGGCCTTGAAGGCTGAGCTGATCGGGGAGCATCCCGAGGCCTGGGCGCCATGAATCGAGAAGTCGCTCTTCGGCACGATGCCGAGATCGATGAACTCCTTGTAGGCCTTGTGGATCTTGGTCAGCAGGGACCCGGAGGCCATGCAGGCAACGGTGTGGCGGGGAAGCTTCCAGCCGAGCTGCTCGGCGATCTCGAAGCCCATCGTCTTCGATCCCTCGGCGTAGTAGGGGCGGAGGTTGACGTTCACGAAGCCCCAGCCGTATTTGCCGGCGATCTCGGAGCAGAGGCGGTTCACCTGATCGTAGGGGCCCTTGATGCCGATGACGTTGGTGCCGTAGACGAGCGAACCGAGCACCTTCCCCTGCTCGAGGTTCGAGGGGATGAGGACGTAGCTCTTGAGGCCCGCGTTGGCGGCATTGGCGGCAACGGAGTTGGCCAGATTGCCGGTGGAGGCACAGGCCACCACCTCGAATCCGAGCTCGCGGGCGCGGCTGAGGGCGACGGAGACCACGCGATCCTTGAAGGAGAGGGTCGGATAGTTGACGGAGTCGTTTTTGATCCAGAGCTCCTTGATCCCGAGCTTCTTGGCCAGACGGTCGGCCTTCACGAGCGGAGTGAAGCCCACCTGAGTGCCGACGGTCGGCTCCCCGTCGATCGGCAGAAGCTCACGGTAACGCCACATCGTCTGGGGGCGGGATTCGATTAGCTCGCGGGTGAACACCTCACGGATGGCCTCGTAGTCGTAGGCGGCCTCGAGCGGACCGAAGTCGAACTCGCAGATATGGATTGCCTCCTTCTCGTAGAGACGACCGCACTCGCGGCACTTCAGATTGCTGAACCAGGGTTTCTTGGGCATGGGATCTCGTCGTTGTTCAGATCAAGAGTGCCGAGGAGACCTGGTGTCGCGACTGCGACTATGCCGGGTATCTCATCTTTTCCCCGCGGATGCGGAGCTGGATTTGGCACCTGGTCCCACGGATTCCTCCGCGGCGGTTGCCGTGACATCAGCGGGCCAGTCCCTCCGTCACTCTTGATAAGATTGAAAACGTACTATTGATGCTTCGGAAATCCGGGTCAAGGGGAACTTTTTCACCCACCGGGAGAGCAAAAGTTTTTTTGAACATTGAGAGAGCGGCGGTTGCCCAACCTACGAAACAAAAATCCACCCTCAAGCAACCCCATTCATGAAATCCCTCATCGCCCTCCTCTCTGCCGCCCTGCTCGCTCTCCCTAACCTCAAAGCAGCCGTCACCGCTACCTTCACAGTTCCCTCGGCATGGAGCGGCGGCTACATCGCCAATCTCGTACTCGCCAACACCGGCCCGACAGCCGTCACCAACTGGAGTGCCAACCTTGCCACCACCGACAGGGTCGCCAACGCCTGGAACGGATCGGCCAGCACGACCGCCGGAGGATATGCCATCCTGCCCGCCTCGTGGACCGCGACCATTCCGGTCAATGGCTCCGTTTCGATTGGGTTTCAATTCGATGCCTCCGGCTCCAAACCGGCCAATCCTACAAGGGTTCACGTCAACGGGGTTCCGGTTCCCTTGGTTGTGAATAATCCCTACGGGTCAGCCTCTCCCACGCCCACGCCGGCTCCAACGCCCACACCTCCTCCAAGTCCGACTCCCACCCCTGCACCAACGCCAGCACCCACACCTATTGCGACACCGACTCCCGTCCCTACTCCAACCCCCGTTCTGGTCGCTACTCCGACGCCAGCCCCGAAGCCCTCTCCTTCCCCAACGCCAAGCGTGACATCCCTGACCGGCGTCTTTCAGGTGACCTCCGCCTGGGATACCGGATACAACGCCAACCTGATCATTAACAACACCGGGGCGACCTCCCTGACCAGTTGGAGCGCCGCTCTCTCCACCACCGACAAAGTCGGCTCTGCTTGGAACGCAACGGTGGGTGCCGTGACCGGCGGCTATCAACTCACTCCGGCATCCTGGAATGGATCGATCCCGGCACGCGGATCGGTCTCCGTCGGATTTACCTTCAATGGAGCTCCTCCCGCCAAGCCCACTAAGCTCGTGGTGAACGGGGTCTCCATCCCTCTCTCGGTCGTGGTGCCGACCCCATCACCCACGCCCACCCCCACTCCTGCACCGACCCCCGTGGCCACCCCGGCGCCCACTCCCGTGGCCACACCTGTCGCTACACCGACCCCCGTGCCAAGCCCCGGTGTCTCACCTTCTCCGACGCCCACTCCCACACCGGTACAGGGCTCTGTCACGGGAGTCAGCGCCCGGACACTCATCGGCTACTTCCCAAGCTGGTCTGAGAACTATTACTACTATGCCGGTTACAGCGGCACACCGATGACCGATGCGCAACTCATCGCCACCAGCAAGTTGGCCGCGATCAGCAAGACTCCCTACACCGACATCTGCCTCGCCTTCGCCCAGCCAAACTTTAGCTGGTCAGGCCTCACGGCCAACACATGGTCGGGAACAGGCCTCGGCTTCTCCTCGGCACCTGCGGATGTCACCCAGTCCATCCGCATCCTTCATCAGCAGGGCCGACGCATCCTGCTCTCCGTGGGTGGCGCCACCTATGGCAACTGGGGAGGCCTTTCCTCGGAAGCCGGTAAACCTACGGGTGCCGCGACCGCACCGATCCGTGACGCACTCGCCAGGATCATGGTCGACCTGAAACTTGACGGGCTCGATGTTGACTATGAGGTCGACGGCGCCGATGCCGCGAACGTCACCGCCTACGCCCTCTCTATCCAGGCGATGAGGGAGGCCATCGATCAGGCCAGCAAAGTCGACGGACGCCCCCGCGAGCTGGGACTGGCCGCATGGTCGACAGGCGCCGACTACACCTCGGCAGTCCGCGACCCCGCCAACCCGAACCGCATCTCCTACTGGGGCGGCTCGGCTGGACGCGAGCGGCTCGCCTTCGGCAAGGTGGTCTCATCGGGAGCCTATGCCGGTCAAAAAGCAGGCGACCTGCTGGATCTGGTGGGTGTCATGGCCTACGACGCAGGCTACCAGCACTACGATCCTACAGTCGCCTACGATCAGTACCGCTCACTCCTGCCCGCCACCACGATCGTGGCCATCGGACTGGAGATCCCCAATGAAGCCTGGGGCGGAGCGATCCTTGTGACCAACAATGCCGATGCCTACCAAGCCGGCACCGTCATCCAACTCGACCAGTACGGAAAAATCCTCGACGCACCCTACTCCGTTGAGCGGAGCGCCAAGCATGTCCTGGCCAACAAGGTTAATCCCCTGGACGGCCTGATGGTCTGGCAAGTGCTCAAGACAACGCCTCTCCCTCTCACCGGCCCGACCGAAGCCAGCGTGAACTCCGCCGTCCCCGCCACCATCGAATCAACCGCAGTCACCCTCTTCGGATCGGGACCGGCGACACCAATCCACTGAAAAGTGCGGCGTAAAACGGGATCGGGAACAAACTCCCGATTCCGGTTTGACCTGTCACCCGTTCTCGGCTGTAATCCATATTCCTTCAAGCAGCCATAGCTCAATTGGATAGAGCATCTGACTACGGATCAGAAGGTTTGAGGTTCGACTCCTCATGGCTGCACTCTCTTTTTATCAGGGTCTACGGGCGATTTGGCCCAAAGTAAAAAAACTCGCCCTGCACTTACCCTGGACTTTTTCGGTGGTGCAACCCCTCAAACAAGGATGCTTTTCCCCTGATGCGACCATAACGCCCACCCCCTCATGGCGATTAGAAACAGGGGGAGTGAGTTAGGAATAAAAGCCCTTCTAGAATTTTTCCGAGCAATTCCTAGCATCTAGGGGGTCTTGATTTGTCTTGGTGGCGATAGCCCCTCTTCTTCTTTGGACTTTTGATCCATACACTTTTTTCCACTTCTCTCTGTAGAAACCCCAAAGAGCTTTAGAGCCTCTCCTCGGGACAGAGAGTCGATCCACACGGATCAAGGTGAAAAGATGTGAAATCGGACGCTCTACGGCCTGCAGTCACTTTCATGATGATCTGATGAGCATTGCCATCAGTCGTTCCATGCCCTACAGAAAAAGACGATCAGAGCATCACTAGAACAACACACGGCATACAATCCTATGGAGTTTCGGTGTAATTGCCCCAACTGTAGAGAGGAGTTGCTGGCTACAGAACAGCACGTCGGCGTGGAGATGGAATGCCCCTCGTGCCAGCACCCTTTTATAGTTCCGTTACCCCAAGCGGCAATCGACAAGCCCCCAAGACAAAGAAGAAAGTATCAGTTGAATCCCCCTTCCGAAAAAACCCTTCGGAAGGACGAGCATGGGCAACCAGTTTTTAAAAGCAAACTGACATGGGAAAATTACGCCTCCAAGGCGTTCGATCAACTCAAAGGCATATGCCATGGGATTCTTGCCGATGGTGGGATTGCAGATGAAGAGGTGAAGTATTTTAGGGCTTGGGTAGAAAAAAACTCGGCAGTTGAAACATCATGGCCGTTTTCTGAAATAGCAGAAAAGGTTCGATCTCTTTATTCTGGCGAGGTCGTTTCCGAAGAGGAGCGGAAGGGGTTGATAGAGATCATGAAGGCGATTACTGGAGGCGCATATTTACCATCTCTTGATGACGATACCTCAACAGATTTACCGCTTTGCGACCCACAACCTACCAGAGTTGAGTTTGCTGGCATGGAGTTCTGCATAACGGGAAGATTTGGGGTCGGTACTCGCAAAAAGATCGAGACCGAGATTGTGGATAGAGGTGGCACTTGCAATCCAACCCCAAGGGTCAGCACCAACTATCTGGTGATAGGGTGCTTTGCCAGTAGGGATTGGAAGTTTTCCAATTACGGCACAAAAATAGACCGAGCCGTTGAACTGCGTGACCAGAAAACGGGCATATCGATTATCAGCGAAGAAACTTGGGTAAAATCATTATAAGGCCATGAATCCAACCCATTGTGACGAAGAGGCACGGAACGCTAGTGTCACCGTTCTAGAGTCAGTACTTCAAAATAATCGAAGGAGCGAGACGCTGATTGCTGACTTGTCCACTGGTTTTGCAAGAGGTTGGGCGTGGGCTGTTAAAAAGGATTTCTCTACAGCGTTGGATATCGCTCCGGCCAGTCGTGTTGTAAAAGGCAAAAAAGTTGCACCTGTCATGACATCGGGGAGCCTTTTCACCTTTTCAAAAGGGGACACCCTTTACGATACACCCCTTGCTTACAGCGAAACTTGGTCAGAGAGCCTAAATCACATCACCAGATCGCTTGAGGTTCTTTCAGCAACCTCTGCCGAAATTGGCTTTGAGGGGTATGTAGAGGCCCAATTGTTTGAGAAAAAGGATGGGCGACTCGTAGAAACAAATCTATTCCGTGGCAGTCAGAGCCAATTCGTAAGGGGCTTAATTCTTGGCTTTTGATACCTCTTCTAATCATGCCTATAGACCCAATCCTCATCTGTTTTGGTGCTGCATGGGTTGCGATGATCGTCGCCTTGGCCATTGAGATGGAACCTGCCTTCAAGGATGCGGCTTTGGAAGACGAGGATCTGAAGCCGATTTGGTCGGGCTATAGCGGGATGGTGGCATAGCCGGGTTTGGCAGACCTCTGCAGAATCGCTATAGGAGATGTGGACACTCGGAGTTTCTACACCCCTCCTTCTTTTTTGTCTTGCAGCCTACTGCAATACAGATGGATAAAATACGTCTTATTCCATCATGCTTTTTCATCATATCTCGCCCACTGGGCTAACAAGCAAACAAAAGGAAGCTTACCACTTTCAAAAGATCTCGGCAGTTCTTGCAGACTACGGATTTCAGACTATTCGCTTATCCGATGATTGGTGCGGTGCAGATTTTATAGCCCAGCATCTCGATGGATCGTTTTTAAAAGTCCAACTTAAAGGAAGATTAACAGTTAATAAAAAATACGAAGGAAAAGACTTGTGGATTTGTTTCCCAAATCAAGATGCTTGGTATATTTATCCACATGATAAGATATTAGATGTTCTCTTAAAAAAGAAATCCAACCCAATCAGAAAGACATACCAAGAACTAGGTGAATATCACTTCCCCTCATTATCTAAAGAGTTAATTAACCTGTTGAATAATTATAAGCTAAATTAGCAGATTAATGGGAGATGTGCTGGATTATAAATAAATTCGTTAACGGTAATCATCACCTTTTTCTACCCAGATAATTTCCCATGCATCCTGAAGAGTAATATTTTCTGGGTCTCGTTTTTTCGAAATAATTTCCCATGCCTCAAGAATGGTAAGCTTGATGCTCTTACAATATGGGTGACAGGATCCGAAAGTTGGTATGCTAGTACGATCAGGAATTACACCCCAAGAAAACGCCTCTATTTGTTCTGGAACTCGGAACTTTAGAATAAAGTTTATCATCTCCAATTCATCGAAATATATTTGTACAAATTCATCTAGAAAAATGCACTCAACGGATGCCGCCACTACATCAGAAAAATCCATTTGCAAAAATATTCCATAATGCAGCGGCTTGGCTTCTAGAGGCGATTTTGCATTAAAATAACATCCATCGTAGTAAAAGGATTCTCCAGCTACAATTGCCCTTGCTATAACATGCCATCCTTTAACATTCTTCCTTATGTATGGGATTTCGGCATTCATCTAGACATGATATTTCTAAATTGTAAGACTCCTGTCAATTAAGTGGTGTATTGCACTATGTCCCTTGCACTGACTATCCCATCTTGGGCATTGGAGCCACCGGTATACTGATAGTGATGCGTGCTATTTTTTTCCTTCATGCTCATTGGGTTTGGATGCCCCATAGACTAACACACCACCTAGTTTAAATCTCCGGGGTCGCATCCTTGAAATGACGACGTCGGGATAGTCACTTTCACCAAGATGCGCGGGGAATGGAGACGCGCTAGCCTGCTGGATGGAAAGGAAACGGCGCCTATCGAGCGGAGCGGGTCACCGCATGCGCACGGGCGTGGGAACGTCTTCCCTGATCACGGGTGATCCGGCCCCTTCAGGCTCGAGGGGCGCGATGGGCGCAAGGGTGAAAGTCGCCGTCTTCAGCGTGAAGCCCTACGACAGGGAGTTCCTTCTCGATGCCAACAGGGGGCATTCCTTCGAGTTGGTGTTTTTTGAGCACCGACTCACGCCTGAAACCTGCGGACTGGCTCATGGATTCGAGGCTGTCTGCGTGTTTGTCAACGACCGGCTCGGCAGGGATGTCCTGACATCACTGGCGCGGCACGGGACCCGCTTGATCGCCCTCAGGTGCTCCGGTTTGAACAACGTGGACGTGCATGCGGCCGAAGCGCTGGGACTCACCGTCGCGAGGGTTCCGGCCTATTCGCCCCACGGGGTCGCCGAGCACGCCGTCGCGCTCATCCTCTCACTGAACCGAAAGACTCACCGGGCGTACAACCGGGTAAGGGACGGGAACTTTTCCCTCGAGGGGTTGATGGGATTCGAGCTTCACGGGAGGACGATCGGCATCATCGGCACGGGGAACATCGGGATCAACATGGTCAGGATCATGAGGGGATTCGGGATGAACGTCCTGGCATTCGACCCCTCTCCGAGGCCGGAATGCTCCTCCGAGGGCGGCAGGTATGTGTCCCTGGAGGAACTCTTCTCGCACAGCGACATCATCTCGGTGCATGCGCCGCTCACGCCCGCGACCCACCACATGATCAACGCCGGGACGCTGGCGCGGATGAAGCGGGGCGTGATGATCATCAACACGAGCCGCGGCGGCATCATCGACACGGCGGCCGTGATCAAGGCCCTGAAAACCGGGCGGATCGGATACCTCGGGCTGGATGTTTACGAGGAGGAGGGTGATCTGTTTTTTGAGGATCTCTCCGAGGAGATCATCCAGGACGATGTCTTCTCGCGCTTGCTGACCTTCCCGAACGTCATCATCACCGGGCATCAGGCATTCTTCACCCGCAACGCCCTCCGGAACATCGCGGAGACAACCCTGCGAAATGTCTCTGACTTCGGGAGGGGAGGAATTCCATCCGCAAACAGGGTGACCGCGCCCACGGTGAAAAAAGAGCCCGCCCGAAAGCACGCAAGACCAGCCGCCCCATGCGCCCCGTGAAGAAGACCGCACCCCTCATCCGATGGCTTGCGGAGACCGGCAAGCGCGACATCCCCTCCGTCGGGGGGAAGAACGCCTCGCTCGGTGAGATGATCAGCAAGCTGGGCGCCGCAGGGATACGGGTTCCCAACGGGTTTGCCGTCACCGCGGCGGCTTACCGCGAATTCATCGATGGCAACGCTCTCGGCTCCCGCATTGCCGGGCAACTCGCCCGACTCCGGAAGGACGGGGGGAACCTCGCGGTTGTCGGAAAGACCGTCCGGCACATGATCCTCGGCGGGGAATTCCCCCCGGCGGTCGCCGCCGCCATCACGGAAGCCCGCCGGGAGATGGACCGGCGGTGCGGGCACAAGGTCGGCAGCGTCGCCGTGCGGAGCAGTGCCACGGCCGAGGACCTCCCGGAAGCGAGCTTTGCGGGTCAGCAGGAAACATACCTGAATGTCCACGGCGAGGTCGCGCTGCTGGATGCGTGCAGGAAGTGCTACGCCTCCCTGTTCACCGACCGGGCGATCATCTACCGGAGGAACCACGGATACGACCACATGCAAACGGCCCTCTCCGTCGGCGTTCAGGAGATGGTCCGATCAGACAAGTCGGGCTCCGGTGTCATGTTCTCGATCGATACTGAGACGGGCTTCCCGCGGAGCGTGCTCATCAATTGCTCCTGGGGACTCGGAGAGACCGTGGTCCAGGGCATGGTGGAGCCCGATGAGTACCTGGTGTTCAAGCCCCTCCTGCACGGGGCCTCGCGCTCCCTGAAGCCGATCATCGGGAAGACGCTCGGCGCGAAGGAGAGGAAAATGATCTATTCGCGGCGGGGGCTCCGGGGCACGGCGACGAAACTCGTCGATACCACCCGGAGGGAACGCCGGGCCTTCGTCCTCGACGATGGCGAGGTCCTCCAACTGGCCCGCTGGGCCTGCGCCATCGAGAAGCACTACGGCCGGCCGATGGACATGGAATGGGCGAAGGATGGAATCACCGGCGACCTCCACATCGTGCAGGCCCGGCCTGAAACCGTGCAGTCGCGCAAGGAGGCCGCATCCCTCAAAACCTACCGGCTCAAGGAAAAGGGCCGACTCCTCGCAACCGGCCTCGCCGTCGGCGACTCGATTGCGACCGGGAAGGTCTGCCTGCTCGAGAGCCCTGACGAGATCGCCCGCTTCCGGGAAGGGTCGGTCCTGGTGACGGGAGTGACCGACCCCGATTGGTTGCCGATCATGAAGAAGGCCTCCGCGATCGTGACCGATCACGGCGGACGCACCAGCCACGCGGCCATCGTCAGCCGGGAACTGGGCCTCACGGCGATCGTCGGCGCGGGTGACGCGACCAAGCGCCTCAAAAACGGCCATGACGTCACCGTCAGTTGCGCCCGGGGGGACAAGGGTGCCGTCTATGACGGCGTGCTGGCTTTCGATGTCCGGGAGATCGACATCACAAGGGTCCCCAAGACCCGGACGCGACTCATGGTCAACATGGGGGACCCCTCCGCCGCCTTCCGCTGGTGGCGCCTGCCGAGCGACGGGGTCGGCCTGGCACGCATGGAGTTCATCATCGGGAACATGATCAGGATCCATCCGATGGCCCTCGCGCGGTTTGACCTGGTCAAGGACAAGGAAGTCCGGCGCACGATCGGGGAACTGACCGCGGGACACGCGGACAAGGAGGCCTACTTTGTCGGGACGCTCGCCCGCGGGATCGCCCGGATCGCCGCCGCGCACCACCCCAAGCCCGTGATCGTGCGCATGAGCGACTTCAAGACGAACGAATACGCCCGGCTGATCGGCGGCGCGGGATTCGAACCGGAGGAGGAGAACCCGATGCTCGGCTGGCGCGGCGCAAGCCGTTATTACAGCGAGGGATACCGCGAGGGGTTTGCTCTCGAGTGCCGGGCCGTGCGGATGGCGCGTGAGGAACTCGGCCTCGACAACATCATCGTCATGATCCCCTTCTGCAGATCGATCGCGGAGGCCGACAAGGTGCTGGCGGAGCTTTCCCTCAACGGGCTGAAACGCGGCCGGAACGGGCTGCAGATTCACGTGATGGCGGAGATCCCCTCCAACGTCCTGCTAGCGGAGCGCTTTGCCGAACGCTTCGACGGCTTCTCGATAGGATCCAACGACCTGACCCAGCTTGTCCTGGGTGTCGACCGTGACAGCGACCTTCTGAGCGGCCTCTTTGACGAGCGGGACGAGGCCGTCACGACGGCTATCGCCCAACTTCTCGACAAAGCGCGAAAGAGCGGCGCCCACACGGGGATCTGCGGCCAGGCACCCAGCGACCACCCCGGGTTCGCCCGCTTTCTGGTGCAGCACGGCATCGACTCGATTTCCGTGAACCCCGACAGCTTCATGGCGGTGAAGCGTGTTATCGCCAGGGCGGAGGCGGAGTCTCCACGCCTAGCTAACCGCTCCAAATAGCGGATAGAAGTTTTTATAAAATAAAACGATATGTTCTATTTTATAAATTATCTGATCCATCGCGGGATCTGTAGTGTCCGTGATCGCCAATCCCCCCGATGCGGACGATCCACACACTCCAAGGCCCGCTCACGGTCCGTCAACCGACGTCCGGGATCCTGAGGGCGATCCGCTCCCTTCTGCCGTACGGGGCCTTTCGTTTCCCGCACCCTTACCGGGGCGCCGATTACGGCATCGTCATGAAGTGCGGGGAGAGGGAGCTCCAGGCCGTCGTGCAACTGGCTCCGGACAGCGGCGAGCAGGACTGCCTTGCCAACATGGAGGCTGATTCGGCCCTCATCGCCCACGCCCTGCCCCGTTATCTCGCTCACGGCTTCACCGGGATCATGATGCCGGCCCCCTTCATGAGGCCCATGGGGAGAGGGCGCTATGAATCCGGGATCGCATACTTCGCCTTCCCCTCCCCCTCCGGCATCGAGTCGCGTGAACAGGGACGTCAGGAGTCCTTTGACCCGCGCTTCGGGCACGGCTTCACGACGATGATGACGGCCTTCACCGGGGCCCTGCATGGGAGCTCCCGGGAGACGGAGATCGGCATGTCGCAGGTCATTGGCGTCGAGGAACGCGCCTGGAGCCGGCTTGGCATGGTTGATTGCGCTTTCCTCGTCGTGGGATCCCGCGTGGTCTGGCTCAAAAGCGAACTCCGCGCGGAGGATCCCCTCTGGATGACATTGAGTGCCTCGGGGGTCACGGAGATGTTCCACATGGGGAGCTTCCAGTCGGCCGTCGCCGGGGAAGATCTCGCGGTGACAAAGCCCGCCGATGACATTGATCATTTGACGGCGGAGCCCCCCTCCCGCCATGGTGAGTCATGGACTCCCCCGTTCCCTCCCCGCTGAAATTCGGAATTCTGATCACCCTGATCACCTCGCTTCTCCCCGCCTGCGCCAGGGAGAAGTATGAATCACCCGCCTACAAGGTCGTCGAGTCGGCGGGTGCCTTCGAGATCCGGGACTACCCGGAGATGACGCTGGCCTCCACCGCGATGCAGAAACGCGGGGCGGATGGATCCTTCATGAAGCTCTTCCGTTTCATCCAGGGCCGGAACGACCGCTCCGAGAAGATCGCCATGACCACACCGGTGCTGATGACCGGCACGGAGTCCGGCGCGATGAGCTTCGTGGTTCCCAAGGCCGTGGTTGCACGCGGGGTCCCATCCCCCTCTAGTCCCGATGTCACCCTGAGCACAAGGCCCCCCGCCCGCTTCGCGGCCTACCGCTTTTCCGGCTCGGGCAATCCGGCCCAAAGCGGGGAGGCGGCCGGCAAACTGCTCGCGTGGGCGGAGGCCCGCAAACTGGCGGTGCTCGGAACGCCGCTCTTCGCCTACTACAATCCCCCCTGGACCCCCGGATTCATGCGCCGCAACGAGGTGCTGATCCGCCTGGCCCCGGCCGGTCACTGATCCCGGGCGCATCGCGGATTCGGCGATGGATCTCTGGCTCGCCCCCCACGATGTCCGGGTGAGGGAACCGGGGGAACTGGGTTACGGATTCTTCACCTCGCCCTTCGGGGACTGCGTCGCCCTCGCATCAGCCACCCACCTCCTAGCACTTCGCTTCACAGGACACAGGGAGGGGGAGCCCGCCCTGCTTCACTCGGAGTGGCCGCATGCGTTACTGCGGCACGATCCGCGGACCGCGGACCTGGCGGCCCGTGCCTTCACCCACCCGCACGAGATTCCCGTGATGGCGGTCGGAACCCCCTTCCAGTTGACGGTCTGGGAGTTTCTGCGCGGCACCTCCACGGGCGCGACGCTGACCTACGGCGAGGTCGCCCGGGCGATCGGTCGTCCCGGAGCCGCACGCGCGGTGGGTCGCGCGGCGGGAGCCAACCGGATCGCCCTGCTGATCCCGTGCCACCGGGTCGTCTCAGGAGGCAAGTCGGGGGGAAAACTCACGGGCTACCGCTGGGGAATCACCCGCAAAAGGGATCTCCTGGCTTGGGAACTTTCACGCCGCGATCCGCTGGAGATGCCGTTCTGAGGGGAGGCTGTAGCGATTTAGGCTTTAGGCTTTTAGCAGGAGAATCCGGATCCATTCCCCACCCTCTAAAATTCTTCGGTTCTTCGCTATTTTGAGTGGGTGCCCTTTGACCCCAGAGGGATCCGAGGAGAGAGGTGAATAATCTGGAACTCAGGAAATCAAGAAGAGAGTAGATGGAAAATTCACGAAATGCAGAGGAGATCGGGGCGGAGGAATCATGGACTCGGTCTGGAAGGATCTGGAATGCCATTCCCTGACCTCCATTAGGTCCCTTTCTTTTTCAGATCCTTGGATGGGCCTCGGCTGATTGCCTCGCGCGCTCCCGCTCAAATCGCCCTGACAGGCTGTGTTACCGCGCAGGCTAAGCCGTGCCTCCAACCACTCGGTGGTCCTCGGTGGTACAAATCCTACTTCCCTCCGTTTCTTTTCCTGAGTTCTTGAGTTCCAGATTTTCCCCTGTCTTCCTTCTTTACCTACTGAAAACAGCGAGGAGCCAATTCTTCGATCCCCAGCCTAACAATCTAACAGCCCTAACAGTCTAATAGCCTCTGCAAATCCTCCGGCAGGGGTGACTTCCAGGAGTGGGCCTCCCCGTCGAGGGTCACGGTGAGGGAGGAGGAGTGCAGGGCGTGGCGCGGCCACCAGAGCTTCTCGTGCAGACGATCGCTGAAACCGGTCTCGATGAACTCCAGGTAGCACTCCTCGGAGGGACCGTAGATCTTGTCCCCCACGACCGGATGCCCCGAGTGGGCAAGATGGACGCGGATCTGATGGGTGCGCCCGGTCAGGGGGATGCAGTGGATCAGGGACAAGGGACCGTGCTTGGGATGGGTGACCCGCTTGAGCACGGAAAAGTCGGTCTGGGCGGGGGAACCATCAGGATGAACCGTCCTTTTTAGCCAGATCCGGGATTGCCCCACCTCACCCAGCCTGAGGATCGGCTCGGTGACCGACCACCTTTCCTCCTCCGGCCATCCGATGACGATCGCTAGATATTCCTTGGAGATCTGACCGCGAGCCATCGCCATGGTGCAGGCGCGGGCAGCGGCGGCATTCTTGGCCACCAGCACGATGCCGCTTGTTTCACGGTCGAGACGGTTGATCAGCGAGACCTGACCCCCGCCCGCGATCTCGTAGGCCAGCAGTTCGCGCAACCTGTCCCAGAGCGTGACAGGGCCTCCCGGTTTGGTCGGGTGAACGAGCAGAAACGGGGGCTTCTCGACGGCGATGAGATCGGGCGTCTCCCCGAGAATACGGAAGGCTTCCCTAGGGGGAACTTGGAAGGGAGCTTGATCAGACATCGGGAGCGGTTCATTTGTGAACGCCATGATCCGAATCGTCAAAGCCTCCCGCTCCTACGGCACCCCCCCGGTGCTCGCCCTGGACTCGGTCTCCCTGGAGATCGGCCGCGGGGAGTTCATCGCCATCACCGGCCCATCGGGTTCGGGAAAGAGCACCCTGCTCAATCTCCTCGGGGGACTCGACCACCCAACCTCCGGCGAGGTGGTGGTCGACGGGGTCCATCTCGAGAGGGCCGATGACAGGGAACTGACCCTCTACCGGCGACTGAAGCTGGGCATCGTCTTCCAGTTCTTCAACCTCCTCCCCTCCATGTCGGTTGTGGAGAATGTGGAGCTTCCCCTTCTCCTCCGGGGCGATGATGCCCGGGAGGCCCGCGCCAAGGCCCTGGAAATGCTCGATCAGGTCGGGATGGCCCGTCGGTCAACCCACTTCCCCCACCAACTCAGCGGCGGCGAGATGCAGCGCGTAGCCATCGCCCGCGGACTCGTCCACGGCCCCTCCCTCCTTTTGGCCGACGAACCGACCGGCAACCTCGACAGCGGGAATGCCTCCCAGGTCCTCGAGGTGATGGCAAAGATTGCTTCCCGACGGACCGCCACGGTCATTATGGTAACCCATAGCGATTCCGTGGCGGCCCTGGCCGACCGGCGCATCAGGATGCTGGACGGGCGCATCGCGCCCGATCCCTCCGACTCCCACTGAAACAACAGATCCCATTTCCATGGAACACCAGCGCACCCTAGCCAAATCGGTCAGCCTGACCGGTAGCGCCCTTCATAACGGCGGCAAGGTCACCATCACCCTCCACCCTGCCCCCGCGGGCCACGGATACAAGTTCCGGCGCATGGACCTGCCCGACGAGCCGGTCATCGACGCCCTGGTCGGCCATGTGAAGACCGTCGAGCGCGCGACCACCCTCGTGGAGGGGAATGCCAAGATCCAGACCGTCGAGCACATCCTCTCGGCCCTTGCCGGGCTTCAGGTCGACAACGCCCTCATCGAGATGGATGCCAACGAGCCCCCCATCGGGGACGGGAGCGCAGCCCCCTACGTGGCCCTGATCCGGGAAGCCGGCATCGTCGACCAGGAGGAGGCCCGCTCGCCCTTCGAGCCGGGGGAACCGATCCATCTGGAAACCGCCGGCGGATCGATCATGTCCGTCTTCCCCCACAACGGCCTCCGCATCTCCTGCACCCAGGCGAATCACGACGGCCGCTTCACCCAGTATCTCTCCCTGGAGATCACCCCCGAGGTCTATGCCACGGAGATCGCCCCGGCCCGCACCTTCGTCCACTACGAGGACGTGAAGCACCTCATGGAAAAGGGTCTCATCAAGGGGGGTAGCCTCGAGAACGCGCTGGTTATCCGCGGCGATTCCGTCCTGAGCAAGGAGCCCCTCCGCTTCGCCGACGAGTTCGTGCGCCACAAGATCCTCGACATCATCGGCGACCTCGCCCTGGCAGGCCGCCCGCTCCGCGGCCACATCGTCGCCGTGAAGCCCGGCCACGGCCCCAACACCGAGCTAGCCCGAGCCGTCGCCAAGCGCCACAGCGACCTGCTCGCCATGGCCCCCACCCCGGTCACATCGGCCGCGCCCGTCATGGACATCAACGAGGTGATGCGTGTCCTGCCCCACCGCTACCCCTTCCTGATGGTCGACCGTGTCGTGGAGTTCGACGGCGAAACCAAGGCGGTCGGCGTCAAGAGCGTCACGATCAACGAACCCTTCTTCCAGGGACACTTCCCAGGCCACCCCGTGATGCCGGGCGTCCTGCAGGTCGAGGCGATGGCCCAAGTCGCCTCCATCGTGATGATGCGCAAGTCGGAGAACAGCGGAAAGATCGGCTACTTCATGAGCGCCGACGAGGTGAAGTTCCGCAAGCCGGTCTTCCCCGGCGACACGCTCTTCATCCATGTCGAGATGCTCAAGGCGCGCAAGAACCTCGGCAAGGCCACCTGCAAGTGCGTGGTCAACGGCGACGTGGTCTCCGAGGGAGTCCTGCTCTTCGGCATCATCAACAAGTAATCCCCCCGATGGAGCGCATCCACCCCTCGGCGATCATCGACCCCTCGGCGCAGATCGCCGCCTCGGTTAGGATCGGCCCCTACTGCGTGATCGGCTCCGGCGTCACCCTCGGCGAGGGATGCACGCTTCACAATCACGTCACCATTGCCGGGCCGACACGCATCGGCCCGGGCAACGAATTCTACCCCTACTCCTCGGTCGGCCAGCGCTCCCAGGACCTCAAGTACGAGGCGGAGCCCACCTATCTGGAGATCGGCGAGGGGAACACCTTCCGGGAATTCGTCACCATCCACCGCGCCACCGCGCCCCACGGGGTGACCCGCATCGGCAGTCACGGGAACTTCCTGGCCTACGCGCACATCGCCCATGACTGCATCGTCGGCGATCACGTGATCTTCTCGAACAACGGAACCCTCGCCGGCCACGTCACGGTGGGCGACCACGCCGTCATCGGAGGACTCAGCGGCGTCCACCAGTTCTGCCGCATCGGCGCCCATGCGATTGTCGGCGGCTGCACCAAGATCGTCCAGGATGTCCCCCCGTTCCTGATCGCCGACGGCAATCCGGCCGAGGTGCGCGGTGTGAACGTGGTGGGCCTTGAGCGCAGGGGATTCACTCCCGAATCGATCCGCGAACTCCGCGAGGCCTACAGGATCCTCTACCGAGGCAACCGCAACACCGCTCAGGCCCTCGAACTCCTCCGCGGGGAATTCCAGGACTCCGGGACCGTCGGCGCCCTTGTCTCCTTCATCACCTCGAGCGAACGGGGAATCGTCCGCTAGGGAACCGCTGGATTCCGGAACTTCGCGATCTGGGGGAGAGGGAGATCCACTACCCCGGCCTCACGAGCAGGCATGCCCATCCTCCCGCCATCATTGATCCAACGAATCTCTGGAACACCATGCGGGCGAACGGCCCGAAATCATCCCTGCCCAGAAAGCTGTCCCCACCAAGGCGTGTCAAACGGCAAAAAGCCCTCTTCCCGGGCAACAAGCATGGAGGGAAACAGTTGGAACTTTTTCTTATGGATTGATGTCCGTTGGTCGCAGACCCACGATCTTTACGGATGAAAGCCCCATCGCCATGGATCAACGCCCACCATGGATCTCTCGTTGCCGATGCTTTGGCAATGCCTGTCCATTGGTACTACGACACGGCGGCACTCCGACGGGACTATGGTACCGTGGATCGCTTCATGGAGCCCAAGAATCCACACCCCGGAAGCATTCTTTGGCGTTCCGAATATCGGGCGCTCAACGAGAAAGGGGATATCCTCCGAGACCAAGCGCGCTACTGGGGAGAACGGGGGATCCACTATCATCAGTTTCTCAAGGCTGGGGAGAACACCTTGAATTTCCGACTCGCCCGGGAGCTGTTCACTTTTGTGAAGGAACGGGGTGGTTATGACGCCGATGCTTGGCTCGAACGGTACATTGCCAGAATGCTTGAGCCGGGGTGGCATCGCGACACCTATGCGGAGGAGTATCACCGGGCCTTCTTCACGCGGTATGCTCAGGGGAAAAAACCTAGAAAGTGTGGAATCAGCGATGAACATATCGGGGGGCTTGCCACCGTGCCTGCCCTCTGTGCGGCCCTCGAGGGAACGGGGCGTTCTGAATTACGGATGATCGTGAAGGAGCATGTCGGCCTGACGCACGCTCACTCCAATGTCCTCCGCGCTGCCGATACCCTTGCAAGGATTCTCTGGGGTGTGGCGGGCGGGCAATCTGTACACGAGGCGATCCGCAGCGAAGCCGGGGACTGGATCTCCGGAAACAAATCGGACTCCTGGCTGCATCAGCCGGACGAGCATGTCGTTGGATCCCGCTTCAGTCCCGCATGCTACATTGCCGATGCGATGCCGGCATCGCTCTACCTCGTCTGGAAATACCATCGCGACTTCTCGGCAGGAATCATCGCCAACGCCATGGTCGGCGGTGACAACTGCCACCGTGGCGCCGTGGTGGGAAGCATCTTGGGAGCGGCCTGCGGGGTGCCGGAGCGGTTCCTGAATTCCTGAAGGGACGCAGCCTCGCGCCTCTCGAGCTCAGGAGCACTTTGCGAGATAATCGCGGGCCGCTTGAAATCCCGAGATCCAGGCTCCCTCAATGCGTCCCCCTTGCAGTCCATCCCCGATGAGGTAGAGACGGCCCTCGCCTGATGAACACAGAAAACCACCCTCCGCCCCTCCTGTCAGGGGAATGGCATAGCGCCAAAAATGAGTGGCCGAGAGCGTGGGGCTTCCCATCCACTCCCCCCCGATCCTCGCGGCAGCACGGAGCATTTCCAGGCGGGCATCCTCCCTGCCCTCCTGCGCGGAGAGTTCCTCACGTGCACTGAAATCCGGGGATGCGTGAAGGATCATGGATCCACGGGGACTTTCCGGAGTTCTTCGGGACGAGTCCCATGCCATCCATGAGAGCGGCGAATCGGGATCTCTCACTTGAATGCCCTTCCACTCGGGAACAACCGCCATCTCCTCGAAGAATGCCATCACGGCCAGGCATGAGCCGTAGGCGATCCTTCCAAGAAGCCTTCGCTCCTCATCGGGGATGTGCTTTCCGATCAATTCCAAGGACTGGGGAAGCGGTTCCGACGAGAAGAGCGCGCGAGCCTTGACAGGATCTCCGGAAGCTGAGTCGGCGGGGGA
This sequence comes from Chthoniobacterales bacterium, assembly GCA_044236545.1. Classification (GTDB taxonomy): domain Bacteria; phylum Verrucomicrobiota; class Verrucomicrobiia; order Chthoniobacterales; family UBA6821; genus UBA6821. Next base: position 101 of record JBIIGI010000021.1, on the reverse strand, counting down.
TACAAGCCAACCATCCCGATCATGGGCCACCGCACCGACACGGAATCCCGTGAGGATGCGGAGACCGGTCGCGAGATCCTTACCGAGGGCGCTCATTCCCC
>JBIIGI010000081.1:0-10945 GCA_044236545.1 Chthoniobacterales bacterium | reverse complement strand
GGACCTTCACCGCCGAGACGTTCATCGACCTCCTCCAGGCGCCTGATCAGGTCGAGCACCTCGCGCCGGGCGTAGGGGCCTCCCGCAGCGTCGCAGAAATGGGTGCGGCATCCGAAGGGGCGACCCTCGTAGATCATGCAGCGCTGGGTGAAGGGTTGGAGCAGGGGACAGGCCCCGTCCTCCCGCTTCGGCAGTTCCTTCCTGCCGGCCGCGCGCACCGCCTTGGCAGCGGTGAGGGCCTCACCCAGGGTCAGCATCGGGGTCCTTCCCGTGAGCCGGAAGCGGCAGCATTCCGTCTGGAGCGTGCAGTTGCGCGCGGGGGGATTTGCCGCCAGATCGGCATAGACCTTTCGGACTGTCGCGACGGCATTCTCCGTCTCGCGTCGGGGATCGGCTGTTTTGAAGGGATTGCGTTTGCGCACGGGAAGTCAGGAGAGGGAATAGAATATGGGGCTCAGAAATAAGGAAGGAACTGAAATAAGCAGTACCATGATTTAGACAGATTCTCTTGGTTTTCCAATCCTATGAAGCCTCACCCATTTTCGATCTTCTCACCTTCATTCCTGAGTTGGCTGGCCCGGCCGTTGCTACGCATTTGAATTGATGATCGGATAACCCATCCGATCACCCTTGCGGGCTGTGCTGACGCACATTCTATGTCGTTCTTGCCACCGCAAGACTCCATTCGGGCTTTTCCCAAGCCATTGAACGGCACTTTGCTCCCGCAAAGCGGTGCCGCCCTACCGGGTTCCGCTACGCGGACTTCTCCGCGCCCGATCCCTCAGGCATGGTTCGCCCCTACCGGGGCTGCTTCGCAGTCCAATCAGCTTTGATTCGCTCGCTCCCGCTCGGCTCACCCTTGCGGGTCCCGCTTAAGCGGGATCTACCCAAGCCGTTCTCACGGCTATGTGTTCGCCAGTCGCTGATTTGTTACGGCTGAGTTCCATATGAAAAATCTCAAAATCCAATGGCCGTGCCGCAGGCATGGGCGCTGGCCCAGGCCCATTGGAAATTATACCCGCCGAGCCATCCGGTGACATCGACCACTTCGCCGATGAAATAGAGGCCCGGGACTTTGCGTGATTCCATGGTCTTGGAGGAGAGTTCCCCGGTCTCGACTCCCCCGAGCGTGACCTCGGCCTTGGGATATCCCTCGGTTCCCGCGAAGGATGACTCCCACCCGTGAAGGGCCCGCGTCAGGGTCTCGGTCTCCTGTCGTGTGCAACGGGCCAACGGTTTGTCGGGAGCGTTTCGGGAGCACCATGCCTCGGCAAAACGGCGGGGCCATGCCTTGGAGAGAATCTGCAGTGCCGTGCTGCCTCCCCGTAGCGATGAGGCGAAGTTCTCGGATTCCGAGCGGTCGGGCAGGAGATCGAAGGAGAGGGCATCTCCCTCTTTCCAGAAGGAGGAGATCTGCAGGATGGCGGGACCGCTCACTCCTCGGTGGGTGAAGAGCATCGCCTCGTCGAAGCTTCTTCCTCCGTGGGCGACGCGGACGGGGAGGGAGACACCCGCCAGCGGCTGGAAGAACGACTGTTCCTGGGGTCTGAAGGTGAGGGGAACCAGCCCGGGGCGGAGCGCCGTGACACCGATGCCGAATGTCCTGGCGATACGGTAACCGATGTCGCTCGCCCCGAGTTTTGCAAAGGAGAGACCTCCTGTGGCCACGACGACCGCATCGGCGGTGAAGGTGCCGCGCGAGGTGATCACCTCGAAGCGGTCGTTCTTCCTGAGATCCTCCACGCGGCATCCGCAGAGAATCCGCGCCCCGGATTCACGGCACTCGCTCTCCAGCATCGAGATGATGCGGCGTGAACTCTCGTCGCAGAACTGCTGGCCAAGCTTCTTCTCGTGGTAGGGGATCCCGTGCTTCTCGACCAGGGAGATGAAGTCCCACGGGGAGTATCGTGCCAGGGCCGATTTGCAGAAGTCGGGGTTGCCCGAGAGATAGTTGGCCGCCGTGGCGTGGATGTTGGTGAAGTTGCAGCGACCGCCTCCCGAGATCCCGATCTTTTTGCCGACCCGGTCGTTGTGTTCCAGCAGGAGAACCCGCTTGCCGCGGTTCGCCGCCGTGAAGGCGCAGAACATCCCGGCGCCGCCGCCACCGATCACGATCACATCGTGGTGTTCAGGGATGTCATCGCTCACCGGATAGTCATGACATCCAAAGGATAAATGCTGAATGAAAAAGGAAGGCTCCTCGCTGTTTTCAGTGGGTTAAAAGGGGAGGTTTTTAAACCCGGATTTTGCAATAGAGCGGCATCAACTGTTGTGGATGTTTCACCCGGGTGGTGGGGCTTCAGGGAGTTAAAAAGTTCAAACGTTAAAATGTTACAAGGTGCTGAAACTGCCTTTTTTTATTCTAGTCTCTGCTCGGTACTTCGCTTCGATGCTACGGATATTTCCTTCGTGACTCCAGAGCTTGGGCTCTCGCGGTAATCATTTTAACTCTGTAACGTTCTAACCCTTTTAACCTCTCTCAATTCCGTGATCCCAATGCAATTTTGGGTTAAATGCTGAGCCCGTGATCCACAACGAAACGGGGAGGTATTTGAATCAGGAACTCAGGAACTCAGGAAGTGACAACAGGCATGAGAGCAAGAGAACGAGCCGCTTGGACGGGTTTTCCATCCGGATGATTGTGTTAGCCCCCCTCATGGAACCCCTGTCTGTCTGTACCTTTCCTCCCGAATCTCTGCGTTTAGATTCAAAACAAGCGTCTTGTTCTATCTTTTTTTCCTGAGTTCCTGATTTTTCTTCCCTGTCTCGTATTCACCAACTTCAAACAGCTAGGAGCCAATATGAAGTATGAGGGATGGATGGATGCCTGCAACAAGGGCACACGCGGGGACTTTCATCCTTCATAACTCATCCTTCGTATTTTTCTCGTGTTCGTTCCTTGGTGACGCGGGGCGCTTCCCGGCGTAGTCTCATTCCCTTATGGAAAAACAACGCTTCGACGGTCTGGGCCTCTCTCCTGAAATTCTCAAGGCGGTCGCCCAACTCGGATTCGAAGAGGCCACCCCGATCCAATCCGCCGCCATCCCCGTCCTGCTCGGCGGTTCCGACATGATCGGGCAGTCGCAGACCGGTTCCGGAAAGACAGCCGCCTTCTCCATTCCGGCCATCGAGAAGATCGATCCCGAGAGCAAGGCGGTCCAGGCCCTCATCCTCTGTCCCACGCGCGAGCTTGCCGAGCAGGTGGCCAACGAGGTCCATCAGCTCACCGCCTTCAAGCGTTCCATCCATTCCGTGCCCATCTACGGGGGCGCCTCCTACGATCGCCAGCTTTTCGAGCTGAAGAAGGGGGTCCAGATCGTCATCGGCACCCCGGGACGCATCATCGACCATATCGAGAGGGGAACACTCAAGCTCGACCGCCTCAAGGTGGCCATCCTCGACGAGGCCGACCGGATGCTCGACATGGGCTTCCGTGATGACATCCAGCGCATCCTCGACGCCACACCGGAAGAGCGGCAGACGGTCTTTTTCTCCGCCACGCTGTCGCGCCCCATCAAGGATCTCATCAGCCGCTACTCCCGCGACGCGAAGATGGTCGCCATCGAGCGCAAGGAGATCTCCGCCCCCGCCATCGACCAGTGGTATTACGAGATTCCTCCCCGCGGCAAGACCCAGTCCCTGATCCGCCTGGTCGATTTCCACGGCTTCCGCCTCGGCATCATTTTCTGCAATACCCAGCGCATGGTCGACGAACTCGCCGACGCACTGCTGGCGCAGGGGTTCTCCGTCGACCGTCTCCACGGCGGCATCACCCAGGCCCAGCGCACCCGCGTGATGAACAAGTTCAAGAACTCCGAATTCGAGTTCCTCGTCGCCACCGATGTCGCCGCGCGCGGCATCGATGTCGATGATCTCGAGGTCGTCATCAACTACGACCTGCCCCACGACCCCGAGGACTATGTCCACCGCATCGGACGCACCGGCCGCGCGGGAAGGAAGGGGATGGCGGCGACATTCGTCAGCGGGCGCGATATCTACAAGATCCAGTATCTGGAGAAGTTCACCCACTCGCGCATCCGCCGGGGAACCATCCCGACTCCAAGCGAGGTCGAGGGCAAGCGTTCCGAGGTGCTCTTCGGCAAGGTGCGCGAGATCCTCGCATCCGGGAAGTTTTCCGACCAGACCCAGTTCACCGACCGGCTCATGGAGGAGGGATTTCAGCCCACGGAGGTCTGCTCGGCCCTCTTCTCGATGCTCCTCGGCCAAACCGGATCGCCGGAGTCCGTCCCCTTGCAGAAGCAAGCCCCGCTACCCGTTGAGATTCCGATGGACGAGGGATTTGCCCAACCCAAGGGATTCAAGAAGAAGGCACTCGTTGTCCCGAAATCCCCCGCTCACGGAAAGCCGGCGTTCAAGCCGGGATTCAAGAAATCCTTCGACCAAGGTACGGCTCCCCATGCCGGCGGCGGTGGAAAGCCGGGCAAGTTCTCCAAGGGATTCAAGAAAGAGCGTCCGCCGAGGTACTAACCTGAGGTTGGTAGACTGTAGGTCGAAGGTCGAAGGTCGAAGGTCGAACCAAGCCGCTGGGAAGCGGCGCGGAAGATCCCGGGACTGCGGGACCCGAAGGGCGGCACAGCTTGCCGGGGGCAAGTGCCGTCAAGGTCGAAGGCTGTTGGGCGGAAGTAGGCTCTAGGATCTAACCTTGCACCGTTGGAGCGGCTTGGTTCCCAACTTCTATCTTCTATATCCCAACTCCTATCTTCTAACTTCTAGCTCCTGCGCCTTCGTCGCATCCGCCCTTTTACGTGAACCGAGTTTTCCAGATTTTACCCCTCTTCCTTCTGGCCGCAGGCCTCCGCGCCGAGGTCACGATGCCTGCGATTTTCGGCGACCACATGGTGCTCCAGCAGGGTATGACCCTGCCGGTCTGGGGCAAGGCCGCTCCCGGCGAGGAGATCGCCGTGCGCATTGCCGGGCGCCGGGGAGTGACCAAGGCCGACTCCGCCGGCCGCTGGAGGATCACGCTGCGACCGCTCCCCAAGTCCTTCACTCCGGAAATCCTCGTCGTCGAGGGGAGCAACCGCATCGAGATCCATGATGTGCTCATCGGCGATGTCTGGATCTGCGCGGGCGGTGGGAACATGGAGTTTCCCGTTTCCGACTCGGTCACCGGCCGCGAGGTGGCGGGGTCGCTGAAGGATCGGGGGCTGCGTTTCTTCACCATGGGAAAAGCAGCAAGGGCCGTTGCCGACACCGAGGGGTCCGGCAGGTGGGTGGTGTGTTCCCCCTCCGAAGCCGCATCCTTCTCCGCCGTTGGTTATTTCTTCGCGCTCGATCTCCGCGCCTCCCAGCGGATCCCCGTCGGCATGATCGCCTGCGCGTGGGATGAGTCACCCGCCGAGGCATGGATCAGTCCGCGTGGCCTGCAAAAATCCCCCTCCTTCGCCACGCATCACGCCGGATCCCACCGGGAGGGGGAGGGATCGCCTGGCACCCCGACCGCGGTGATGGAAACCACACCCTCGGCCCTCTTTAACGGCATGATCGCCCCGCTCATCCCCTACGCCCTCACCGGGGTGATCTGGTATCATGGTGAATCCGACGAGGGAGACTCCGCTCTTCGCTATCGGCGTCTCTTTCCGCGACTCATCCGTGACTGGCGTGAAGCGTGGGGGGAGGGGCCCTTTCCGTTTTTCTTTGTTTCCCTGGCCGGATATGGGAGCGCTGCCGGACCCGCCGTGGAGCCGTTCAGGAATGAGAGGGGGCAGCCCCGCCGCGGGTGGCCGTGGATCCGTGAAGGTGCCTCCGCGGCACTCTCGATCCCGTTCACCGGGATGGCCGTGGCCACCGATCTCGGTGTTCAGGATGAGCGGCAGCCGCCGGGGAAACTCGATGTGGCCCGCCGGCTTGCCCTGCTGGCCCGTCATCGCGTCTATGGCGAGGATCTGGTCGACTCCGGCCCGCTCTTCCGCTCGATGGCGATCGAGGGGAAGAGGATCAGGATCGGGTTCGATTCCGTCGGGGGAGGGCTTTGCCTCGGGGCGCCACCCTGGTCGCCCGGAGTACCGGAACCGCTGCCCGCCACCCTGCTCAGGGGATTCGCCATCGCTGGCGGGGATCGGAAGTGGTTCCCCGCCACCGCCCGCATCGAGGGAACGACTGTCGTTCTCTCCAGCGATGCCGTTCCTCATCCCCGGGCGGTACGTTACAACTGGAAGGGTTTTCCCGACGGGAATCTCTACAACAAGGAGGGCCTCCCTGCGCCCCCCTTTAGGACCGATTGCGATCAACCGGATTAAAACCGGATTTTGCAATGGAAGCACTCCGCAGGTCTGGATGGTTCACCCGGATGGTGGCACCTCAGGGAGTTAAAAACGTTAAAGGGTTAAAAAGGTTAAAAGGTTAAAAGGTTAAAAGGTTAAAAGGTTAAAAGGGGACTGAAGTCCGAGGCCGAATTGAACTCATGCAGGCATCTTTTGACGGCGCTTTCCCTGACATTCCCCTTCCGAATCTCGGTTCAGGGCTGTTTTGATCCACCGTGTAACCGTGTAACCGTATAACGTTTCTAACCATTTTAACTCCCCGCTCCCGGACCTTGGGTTTCTAATGCAATTTTCGGATTAAACCGCTTTCCAGTGGGGAGTTGGCACTCCTTTGGGCTTTTTCTTCCCCCCGCTCTCTGAAAGAAAGGTGGCATGAGAATCCTCCCCCTGTTGCTGGTTCTGGCCCTCGCATCGCCGCTGCACGCTTCCGCCGCCGGGAAGGGACAACCTGCGCCTACCCCGGGCATGACGCCTGGGGGAGTCATCAACCATCCGCTCAACTCCCAGACCAAGGCAATCTTCCAGCGGGTGCTCCAGGCCCGGCTCTATCACGCGGGTGCGTGGACGCTTGCCGGATCATCGCAGACCCCCGCCACAGTCGCCCGGACGATCCTTTCCCTCCGGCCGAGCTTTGTCACCGGGATCGTTCGCCTGCCTGACCGGGGCGATCTCTCCAATGCCGAGATCGAGGGCTTCGACACCATCCGCACGGCCTTCCACGCCGCCGAGCAACCGTGCCGCTTCGATGTCGTGATCAACGCGGGCCAGGAGCGTAGTGCTGACTCCTTCCTCCGTCGGATGAAAGAGTTCAACACGCGCCTGCACCCCGATGCCTGGACCTTCCAGGTCGATCCCGAGGCAGAATCCCTCTCTCCGGAAGTCTTCGAGGAGGGGATCGCGCAGGCCCATGCCAACGGTCAGATGGTCGGCTACGACGGCCCGCTCTCGATGGTTCCCGACGGTGTGGATTACATCGTCGTCAGGGCATGGGACCTGAAAGTCAACGTGCAGGAGATCGAGCATCTGCGCGCAAAGCATCGCGTTCCCCTGATCGTCGTGTTGCCAGGCACCGACGGTGGCCAAGCGCCCCCTGAGGTCATCAAGTATGTCGAGAAGATGGGGACGGCCGGCCGGTCCGAACTCCTGACCGAGCTGGCCCGGCAACAGACCCCGCTGGGGTATCATCTCGCCTATCCGGTCTTCTACCCAATCCACCCGGCACACCATGCGTTTGATTCCACCAAGGACACCATTCTCCTGGTCACCATTCGCGCGCTCACGGCCCGCTTCAATTAAGGACTGACTGCAAACTTGTGAGAGTCGCGTTGGCGGGGATTTTTTTGTTTGGCCAAAGAGAAGGATGGGAGGCAATCCCCGGAGTTGGCTTCTCCCGTCTGATCCCCCGCTAGAGCGGTTTCGGTTTTATTTGACGCTCTGAAAATGGAGAGGTTGAAAGGGTAAATATGGAATTGCTTGCCTGCTCAATGATTCGCATCAGGAATTCAGGAAATGAATGAGACTGGAGAGGTATTGTGCCGATGATGAAAGAACCGAGGACTCCTTCTCCATCTATATTGCGTACTTTTTGCTTTGCCCCAGCGTCATGTACGGATGTCTCTCTGACGAGAACTTGCCACCCTCCTTGGCTTACTTTCCATCCCGCTCACCCTTTCGTTCTAAATTTCCCTTCCTGCTTTCCTGAGTTCCATATTGATCATGCAGTCTACCCTCAAGCGACAGATTGACTAGAAGATGCTCTAACGATCCCAGGCGGCAGGGAGAAAGACACACCAGAGGGGGCGGTGGCGCAGGATCACATCGGCATTCACGGTCGAACCAAGAGCCAGTTCGGTGGGAGTTTCCGTCACCTCCACCAGCGCCTTGTAACTTCTCTGCTGCGAGGTTGCCGGGGCTTCTTCCTCGGGTCCGGATGGCTCTGGGGAAACCTCCAGGACCACGCCGCGTGCGTAACCGTACTTGAACCAAGGAATCGAGAGCGGGCGCATGATCACCACCTGCCCGGGTGCGACACGCTTGATCTTCTCCTCGCCCATGGAGAGCTTCACCCGGTCGGCGGGTCCCCTCGAGAGATGGGCCAGCTTTTCACCGCCAGTAACGGCCATCCCTGCGCGCCGCTTCTCCACCAACGTGATGATGCCATCCTGCGGCGCCAGAACCCGGCATCGGGCGAGCAGGGCGGATGCGTTGTCGCGCTCGACACTCCATCGGTCCACCACGGACTTGGCGGCCGCCACTTCGGCTCCGGCTTCGGCCAGAACGCGATCACGGAACCCATGGCGAAGCACCTCGATCTTCTCGTCGATTTTCTCAACCTCCACGCGGGCAACCTCTCGTTCTGCCAAGGCCCTGTCATATTCCTGACGACTCCCCCCTCCGCTCTTGGAGAGACTCTCGTAGCGGTTGGATTCGCGCTCTGCCAGGGCAAGTTTCTCCTTGGCCTGCACCAACTCCTCCGGCACATGCCAGAACTCCTTGGGAAGCGGCAGTTCGTTGGTTTTTTCCAGTTGTGCCTGCTTAAGCTTCAGGGTGGCCAAAGCCTCGGCGAGCGAGGCCTCCGCAGTTGAGAGATGCTGCCGTGACGGTGTGTCATCCAGCTCGAAGAGAAGATCCCCCGCGCGCACCTGCGCTCCCTCGCTGCACCTGACGGACTTGATCACCCCTTCCTGAGGCGCAAAGACATGGATGTCCTCGCGGGCGCGCACGACACCCCCGGCCTTCACCTTCTCATCCACGGGCAGGAGCAGAACCATTGCCGCCATCAGCGGCAGCACGAGCAGTGCGGAGGCCAGGATAAGCAGACGCATCCTCCGGAGACGTGCCTGGAGTTTGATATTCGCCGAAGAGATCATGTCATTCAGGCAGCGGGTGCCTCACGCAGGAGCGAAAGGTTCTGCAGCTTCCGGTAGGTTCCCTCCACCGCCATCAATTCCTCATGGGTGCCGGTTTGGGAGATCCGCCCTTCCTCCATGGCCACGATGCGACCCGCCCTGCGGATGGTGCTGAGACGGTGGGCCACGATGAAGACTGTCCTGCCCTCCATCAGTGTGTCGAGCGACTGTTGAACCAACGCCTCGCTCTCGTTGTCCAGGGCACTGGTGGCCTCGTCGAAGATCAGGATACGCGGATCCTTGAGTAGGCAGCGGGCGATGGCGATGCGCTGGCGCTGGCCTCCCGAAAGACTGACCCCGCCCTGGCCCACCCTGGCCTTCAGCCCATGCGGCATCTTGGAAATAAACTCCCAGGCATTGGCCAATCCGGCGGCGTGCCGCACCTCCTCCTCCGTGGCCTCCGGGCGTCCATACCTGATGTTCTCCTCGATGGTGCCTGTGAAGAGGAAATTGTCCTGAAGCACGATGCCGATCTGGCGGCGGTAGATGTCGTAATCGAGACTGCGCAGGTCGTGCCCGTCGATCCGTATCACCCCTTCACCGGGATCGTAGAAACGGGTCAGCAGGCTCACCAGGGTCGATTTGCCGCTGCCGCTGGGACCGACCAGGGCCACGATTTCCCCGGGTTCCACTTTGAGACTGAGATCACTGATGGCCCGGCCCCTGTCGTAGCTGAATCCGACATGATCGAACTCCACGGCGCCCTTGAGTGATGGCAGGGCCAAAGGCTCATCCGCCATGGTTATCTTGGGACGCACGTCATGCAGACTCAGGATACGCTCGAATCCGGCCTGGGCCGCGACCCCCACCTGGATGAGCGTGGAGAGTTGTTGAACCGGCCCGAAAAGCATCATCAGATAACTCGTGAAAGCGACGAGCGCGCCGAGTGACATCCCACCCCACATGACGCTGACACCGCCCCAAAGGAGGACCGAGCCGTAGACGATCGCAAAGATCGCCGTCATGAAGAGCCCCACGCGCATTCCTGCCACGGTCAACTCAAACTCCGGGTGAAAATCATCGCGGATTCTCTGGATGAATCGCTTCCTCTCATGATCCTCCTGGGCGAACGATTTCACCACCTTGATGCCGCTGAATGTTTCCCCCAGGGCACCTGCCAGGGCGGACTGGCGTTCTCGCACCTCGTGGGATCGCTGGTGAAGATCCCGGCGGAAAAAATGAACCACCATGAAATAGACAGGGAGACTTAAAGCACAGAAGAGGGCCATTTTCCAGTTGAGAAGGAACATGATCCCGAGCGCCATGACCAGAGAGACAAGGCTGTTGGCCATCGTGGTAAGGGCGGTGTTGATGAACTGCTGGACGGTCGCGGCGTCATGAACCACCCGGTTGACGAGACTGGATGTCCTCTGCTCCTCGTAAAAGGAAAGGTGCAGCATCTGGAGGTGATGAAAAAGCGAACTTCGGATATCCAGCACCACGCGCTGGCCCACATAGTAGAGGAGATAATAGTGGGCGTACCCGACGAGATACCTGACCCCTTCAAGGACGAGATAGACAATGACAATACCGGCTAGGAACGGGACATTCCGGCCCGGTATCGCCTCATCGATGACGAGTTTCACAAAGAGCGGCGTCACCGTGACAATCGCCACCGTGATGATGTTGCCAAGGGTGGATACCAGCAACAGGTCCTTGTAAGACCGAACGTAGTTCCAAAAGCGCCCTATAATGGAGGGCTGGGAGGAAATCATGAGAAATTTTGGGCGGTCTCCGAGATGCGTTGAGAAA
>JBIIGI010000080.1:0-11050 GCA_044236545.1 Chthoniobacterales bacterium | reverse complement strand
CCGGCGGCAGCCCCCCCTAGGGTCACTGCGTTCGGCTCGCTACGCTTCGCCTCTCTCCGTCACCCCAGAGGGGGCTCCTTCAAGGACGTCGCGCTCTTCCAATTTACAGAAACATTTTTACACTCCCCAAGTCGCGCCGTCTGCAAAATGAAAAGTGCGGCAAAAATACGAACTGTCCGGAGGGATCCAAAATCTGTCTTCCAGCGATCCCTGCTTGAGTTTACAAGCCTATACCCTCCCCAGCCCCCTTCTCCGGCGGTTCAACAAGTCGAAAAGGTTGATCGATAAACCGGAGAAATCCGGCTTCATCATTCCCGCCTCATCCCTCATCATTTCCGACCAACCTTCACAGCCCCTCCAGACTCCGCAACCAGCCCCTTTCCCAAATGTCCGAACTTTCCAAAGCCTACACCCCCGGCGACGTCGAATCCGCGTGGTACGCGAAGTGGGTCGATGCCGGTTGCTTCACAGCCGACCCTGCCTCCGCCGCCCCCTCCTACTCGATCGTCATCCCACCCCCGAATGTCACCGGCATCCTGACGCTCGGCCACGTCCTCAACAACACCCTGCAGGACATCCTCGCCCGCCGCGCCCGCCAGACAGGACACGAGGTTCTCTGGCTTCCCGGCACCGACCACGCCGGCATCGCCACCCAGACCGTCGTCGAGCGCCAGCTCCGCAAGGAGGAGAAAAAGACACGGCACGACCTCGGCCGCGAGGACTTCCTGAAGAAGGTCTGGGTATGGAAGGAAAAGCACGGTGGCATCATCATCGACCAGTTGAAGAAACTCGGCGCCTCCTGCGACTGGTCGCGCGAGCGCTTCACAATGGACGAGGCCTACGCCCGCAAGGTGCAGGAGGTCTTCGTTGATCTTCACGGCAAGGGGCTGATCTACCGTGGCAAGCGGATGGTGAACTGGTGCCCCGTCTCCCTCACCGCCCTGAGCGACGAGGAGGTCGTCCCCAAGAAGCAGAAGGGCTACCTCTACCACTTCAAGCTCGAGGTCGTGGAGTCACCCGGAACGTGGCTTGAGATCGCCACCACGCGGCCCGAGACGATCATGGGCGACACGGCCATCGCCGTGAATCCCAAGGATCAACGCTACGCCCACCTCATCGGCAAGCATGTCCGCCGTCCCCTCCCACTCGATGTCGAGGTATTGCTCCCGATCATCGGTGACGATGCGGTCGATTTCGAGTTCGGCACCGGCGTGCTGAAGGTCACTCCCGCCCATGACAAAGCCGACTACGAGATCGGCCTGCGGCACAACCTTCCGGTCGTCGACATCATGAATGCCAATGGGACGCTCAATGACCTCGCCGGGGAGGGTTTTGCCGGACTCGACCGCTTCGAGGCTCGTATGGAGGCGGTCGAGCGCCTCAAGGAACTCGGTCTCCTGACGAAGGAGGAGCCCTACGAGAACAACGTCGGATTCAGCGAGCGGGCGGATGTCCCCGTCGAGCCACGCCTGAGCGAACAGTGGTTTCTCAGGTATCCAAAGACCGTCGAGGCCCGTGACGCCGTCCGCAACGGGCTCATCAGGTTCTTCCCCAAGCGCTGGGAAAAGGTCTATGACCACTGGCTGGAGAACATCCAGGACTGGTGCATCAGCCGCCAACTCTGGTGGGGACACCGTATCCCCGTCTGGTATGCGCCGGAGGGAAGCGGGGCCGGGCCGCTCATCCAGATCGAATCCCCGGGGGAGGGATGGACCCAGGACAACGACGTGCTGGACACCTGGTTCTCCTCATGGCTCTGGGCCCATGACAGCATGGATGAGGCTGTCCGCGCGAAGTTCTACCCGACCAGCGTGCTGGTCACCGGTCCCGACATCATCTTCTTCTGGGTCGCCCGCATGATCATGGCGGGACTCGAATACACGGGTGAGATCCCCTTCCGCGATGTCTACTTCACCGGCATCATCCGCGACAAACAGGGGCGCAAAATGTCGAAAAGCCTCGGGAACTCACCCGACCCGCTCGACCTGATCGCCAAGTACGGGGCCGACGGGCTCCGCTTCGGCATCATCCGCGTGGCCCCTCAGGGTCAGGACATCAGGTTCGACGAGAAGCAGATCGAGGAGGGCCGCAATTTCGCCAACAAGCTCTGGAACGCCGCCCGCTTCCGCGAGATGCAGGGCCCGTGCAACCCGAATCCCGGCATCTCCGGAATGGAACTCCCCGACATCGCGGTCCATCTTCTCCACCGCTTCGACACGATGCATGCGGCGCTTCGGGAGGCGTATGCCGACTACCGGTTCCACGAGGTCGCCGGACTGCTCTACGACTTCTTTTGGGGAGACTACTGCGACTGGTTCGTCGAGGCGGCCAAGCCGATCCTCTACGGTGATGGCGACGACTCCCGCGCAAAGGGAGCGATTCTTGCGACCATGGACACGGTTCTCTCCGGCGTCCTTCGTCTTCTTCATCCCCTCATGCCCCACCTCACCGAGGAGCTCTGGCGGCACCTCGGATACCGGGCACCCTCATCGTCCTCCGCCACCGGAGCCCGCGGGGGATTCCTGCTCTACACCCAACCGCCCGCGGAGAATCTTCTCGGAGGACTCTCCGACGCGGAAATCGCCGATGCGACCTCCCGAACCACGGCCCTTTACTCGTCGGTGCATGCCGTGCGCAATCTCCGTGCGGAGTTCAAGATCCCCTCGAAACAGCAGGTCCGCTTCCTCGTCAATGTGAAGGGTGGGTTCCCCGACATCAGTCGTGCGATCTTCGCGGCGCTGACACGCGCTTCCGAAGTCACGCCCTTGGCTGGAAGTGATGCCGTCCCAGCCGGAACGCCCTCCGTGGTCACCGACCTCGGAACCATCTACATGCCGCTCGAGGGGCTCATCGATCTGGAGGCCGAGAAAGTCCGCATCGCCTCTGAGATCACCAAGGTCGAGGCGGAACTCGCCAAGGTGCAGGCAAAGCTCGCCGACACAGCGTTCGTCGAAAAGGTCCCCGCCGCAGTGCTTGAGGATCACCGCCAGCGCCTCGCTAAATGGAGCGAAAAGCTTGAGACTCTGAAAACCACCCTGCAGGGGCTGGGATGATTCCACCCTGCCGGCCAGTTTCCCTAGTTTTTCCGGATGGGAACCGTGCGCGCTGAGACCTGATCGATTCCGAGTCCGAGCAATGAGGCGGCGGCCTGACGGTATTGCTCCATCTGGCCTTGATATTCCCCGGCGATGGCATCCGGGGTGGAGCGGTTGGTCTTGTAGTCGTAGATCCTGGCCTCGACCGGCTTGCCGCCAACCCGTCGGATGTGGACCCGGTCAAAGATCCCGCTGATCCACTTCCCGCCGAGGACCAGATCGAAGGGCTTCTCATTCCAGAGATCCCAATCCTCTCCGGGCCTGGCGAATAGCGCCTTGGCCCCCGATGTCTTCAGAAACACCTCCAGCAATCGGCGGGCCTCGGAACTGCACGATCCAAGATCGGCTTTCCCCTGATCCCACTCGATCCGTGAGAGCACCTCGTGGATTTCCGTGCCGAGATCGGCGGCATCGAGAGAGAAGGATCCCCCGCCTTCCGGCACCTCAATCCTGGCGACCTTCTTCCCGGCAAGCGATGAAGGTGAAAGCGGGCGCGGCGTTCCCGCGGTGCACGCGGGGATCGGCACCGGCTCGCGTGCCGGAGGAGCATTTTCCTGGTTTTCCATCGGGTGGCTCCCAAACCAGTTCTCGTTGCCGAATGGCACCACATTGCTTCCCGGATGGAGCGTCAGCATGAGAAGCCGGGCAAAGTTCTTCGACACGGTGGTGTCTCCAAGCTTCTTGGTGAGCACGTAGAGGGCCTGCCTCGATCGTGTCATCGCCACGTAGGCCGCGCAGAGTTTTCCGTACTCCTGCTCGGAGCGGATTTCCTCACGGGCCTCACTCATGACCGGGTCGGGTGCCGCGTCATCCTTGGAGGGAAGAAGACATCCCCAGGCCGGAGGATACCCTCCGCCCAGATGAAGGGTGTCGGTGTTGTTGCCTCCCTTCCCGTCCAGTCCCGTCACGACACTCATGTCGAAGGTAAGTCCCTTGCACTGGTGCACCGTCATCACGCGGACCACCCCGGAGGACTCGGCCTCCTGGACCACGTGGCTCTCCAGGAAGGAGACGAACTCGGAAACAGATCCCCTGTTGGAGGCGTCGTACTCGGCGGCGGCAGAGAGAAAGTCTGCGGCCCTCCTCGAGAGGAAGGGGTTGAGTGCAACCCCCTCGGTCCACGATCGGACCGCGGCCTCGTATCCCTGGCCCGCGATCAGCGCGAGAGCGGAGGCTCGGAACGATTCCACCCCTTCCCCGAGAAGCACACCCAGCGGCGAGGAGCGCAGGAGCGTGAGCGAGAGGGTATCCTCCGGGAACCCGGCCACCCGGAACGCCGCCAGGAGCGCGATGCCGAGTGGATTGTCATTGCACGGATTGCTCTTTCCCTCCACGGAGACCGGGATGCCGCGCGCCTGGAGCAGCGCGGCGATCGAGGAGGCCTCCTCGTTCTTGCGGGTCAGCACACCGCAGCTGAGTTTTCGTTTCCAGGGCTGGACCTCTTCCAGGATCTCGGCGACCCGCAGGTGGATCGGATTCTCGTCCCCCTCCTCCGCCTCAACCGCATCCCAGCGCACGTATCCCGCAAGCGGCTCTTCACGCTCAAGCACCTCGTGCTCCCTCCAGGCATGATTCCACGCCTCCACGGACCTCTCCGGAAGATCGAGCGCCTCCGCGTGATCCTCGATCGCCCCGAAGACCTTGTTGACCACATCGATGATCTCCTTGGCGGAGCGGTAGGAAACCTTCAGGTCACGCGCAAAGACCCTCTGCCCGGAGCCCTGGTTGTAATGGTCGAAGATGTCGAAGAAGAGCTTCGGATCGCCACCCCTCCACGAGTAGATCGCCTGCTTGGTGTCGCCCACGTAGAAGAGTGACCGTCCCCCCCCGCTGTCCTGGATCACCTCGTCAATGAAGGAGCCAAGGACCTTCCACTGGATCCGGCTGGTGTCCTGGAACTCGTCAAGAAGCCAGTGATCGAGGTTCGCATCGAGCCTGTATCCGGCGCTCGCCATCCAGTCGGGACTCCCCACCTGGGAGGAGAGGAGATCTGTCACATCCGAAAAGGTCATCCTCCCGCGGCGGCGCGTGAGCGCGTGGTAGGAACGCTCGAACTCCTGCATGAAGCCGCGGAGCGAGGCGCTCTTTTCCAGAAGGGATTCGTAGACCGGTTTGAGTAATGAGAGCAGAAGCTTACTCCGGAGTTCCGGGATGGCTCCCCTCAGGTAGACGCGGGCATCACGTGAATTTCCGAAGGGAATGTAGCTCTCCCCGTCTTTGGTGGTTTCCTTGCAGAGCCTATCCTTGATGAAAGACTTCAGCCCCTTTGACCACACGCTCTTGGGGCGATGAACGGATGCGACCTCCAGATTGAGTTTCCAATAGTCGGCCGCCGCAACGGAAAGGGAGGGGTGCTCCTTCTGGATCTCAGCCCAGAGAGCATCCGCGGACGTCTTCACATCTCCGGATTTGAGAATCTCGCTCCCCTTCTTCCCCCAGATCACATCGGGGTCGCCCCAGGGAAGGGAGACATCCTCCAGGAACTTCGCGTGAAAATCCTTCACCGACTCGAGCAACGTCAGGAAGACCTTTCTCTCCCCGCGCCTCCGGGCGATCCTTCTCACCAGGTCGAGGAACTCGTTGCCGCCGGCGGAGCCGACCGATTCCCTGAAGATTGCCGCGAGTGCCTCCGTACGTGCCCGCTCCAGCTCGGATTCCCCGATCATCGTGAATTCCCCGGGGAGACCCGATTCCAGCGGAAAGGAGCGTGCGATCCTCGCAAAGAGGCTGTCGATTGTCCCCATGGTGAGTCGGCCCGAGTCGGCAACAAGACGGGTCAGCAGTTCCCTGCATCGCGCCTCATCAAGCAGGGGAACCTTCCCCTCGTCCGGGTCCGAGTTGAGGTCGCGGTTGAGGTCGCCGAGCTTTTTTGGATCAAGCGCCGACTCAGCGAGCCTCAGGAAGACTGCGTCGAGGAATTCCCCGGCGGCCTTCTTCGTGAAGGTGAGCGCGGCGATCTTGCGCGGCTCCACACCGAGGGCGAGCAGCTTCACCATGCGTGTGGTGAGCGCGTAGGTCTTCCCGCTGCCTGCGTTGGCCACGAGCATCGTGTGACGGATCGGAGCGCTCATGCGGAGACCCCCTTATTTCCATGACCATGGAGAAACCGGATCGTCTCGGGATCGAGACACTCCTCGGGGCTCCCCCCCTCCAGGAAGATCCCGAGGGGATCTTCCCAGGACTCGGGCACCTGGCGTGGTGGCCAGAAGACACCCTTCGCGATCGCGGCGGCGGTCGCCCCGGCGCACGAATCGGCCGATTCAAGCAGATCCTCCGGAAGTTCGAAGGGGATCACACCGCTCTCCTCCGGATCAGCAGCCAGGACGAAGTAGGCTGTCTCGATTGTCTTTCCGGGAAAGATTTTTTCCGCGATCTTGCGGTAGAGCGGCAGCTGCAGATTGACCCACGCCTTGCTCTTGCCGCGGAGCCTTGTCTGAGCCTCCGGCAGGAAGGCGCGTGAGACCGCCGCCAGGTGGACCTCCTCCGGGGACTTGCGCGCGGTCTGAGTCTTGTAATCGAGCACCCTCACCCGATCACCGTTCAGCTCGATCCGGTCGATCATGGCCGAGACGAGCAATCCCCCGAGGACCAGATCGCCGGAGGACTTGTGCTCCACCTCCACGATCTTCCAGCCGGCCGCCACCTGCTCCGCCTGCACCGAGGCAAAGGAGAGAAGCCTGACGCGCGCGGCCTCAGCCTGAACCCTCACCGCCGGCGAAGGATTCCTGCCGAAGCGGTTGGCGATCTCACGCTCCAGGCCGGAGAGCACTGCGGAGGCGATCTCCTCACGGTCAGAGAGATTTGGGAAATCCTTCCCGTAACGCTCCAGCACGGTGTGAACGAGCGATCCGAACTGCATCGCGTCCATCTCCCTCTGCTCGGGATCGCGGCTTGTGAGTTTCAAAAACTTGGTCAGGTAGAAACGGAACGGGCACTTCAGGTAGTTCGCGAAGTCGGTGACATTGATCTTGCCGAGCGGCTCGATGGAGGCGGGGAGCTTCCACTTCCAGTCGTGCTCACGGACCGGGGGAGCCGCCGCCTCGCGCGCCTTGCCGAAGAGGGAGCTCACGCGCCCGGGAAGATCACCCTCAGGGCATCGCATCAGCAGCGACGAAGGGATTCCAGGACTCCCGTCCGGAGCGAACTTCGAAAAGCTGCAGTAAAATTCCCCAGGGTTCCTGGCTCTCACCAGACACCCGAGCAGGTAGGCGTTGCGCGCGCGTCGGGCGGCGTTGTCAGGCACGCCGAGTTGGGAGCGCTTCTGGTCGGGAAGGAAGGGATGTCCATCCGTGGAGGCGGGAAGGCATCCCTCCACGCACCCCGCAATCACCAGACGCCTAGCCTCGCTCCAGGGAGCCTCCAGCCATCCCGAGAGCTCCAGGTCGCCGGACCTTGAGACACCAAAGCTCCTGCGCCGCGCAAGCCCCCTCACCACCGATGCCTCGCGGGCTTTTTGGGGATCGCTCCACTGCTCAAGGATCGGGGAGTATTCCGCGCAGACATCGAGCACTTCCTCAACCTCGCCTGTCGGATCCTCCTTCCAGATATGCTCCACGAGCTCCGAGGGCTCCTTTGATAGCTCTGCCCGGATGGCCAGTTGCAGCTTGGTCGCCTCGGCACGCAGGGAACTTTCGTTGATTCCTCCCGGCGGGATCGGTGCCTCCGGGAGGGTTTCTGCAAGGAACTCCAAGGCCAGCGCGTCGCAGGACTCCAGCAGTTGCTCGTGAGAGAGCCCGCATGTCGCCCCAAGCCATCCCGCGAAGCGGGGAGTTTCCAGCAGACGTCGGAGCGTGCGCAGCGATCGGTCCGCACGGAAGCTGATCCATTCGGCGGCCACGACCGCGACCTCACTCCTCGCGAGGGGTTCTCCCTCAGGAAGGTAGGGACTGCCTCCACGGCGAAGCACCTCGGCCTGGAAAGCGGGCCCGAGAGCAGGATCACCCAGCACGAGCGCATGATCGCCACCAACCTCGCCCAAGAAATCGAGCGCGAGCGAGGCCTCCTCCGAGGGATCCTTCGCCATCACGATCTGATCGGAGGAGAGAGGGATCAGCGAATCGATCCATTCTCTCTGCTCCGGGTGGCCCCACGCGTCGAATCCCCCTCCCCAACCGCTCTCAGCATCAGGCTTCCAGACAAGCACGGTCACCGGGGTCCCCTGCCCGAGCAGAGCCTCTGCGCGCGTCTTGGCAACAGCCGGCAGATCCGGAATGCACGCGATGAAGAGAGCGTTCGTTGAGCCGGGAGGATTTTGCCAGGCCTTAATCCGGGCCTCGTTGGGATCCCAGAATTTGTGTTCCTTGAGCTTGTCCAGATAGGCGCGGTAGAGGGGTGCGATCTGATACCAGCGCTCCTCATCCTCCGGACAGGCCTCCGTGATCTTCTTGGACCCGGGAGTGATCCCTCCCTCCGCAAGGAGGTCGCAGAGATCGCACATCATGCCGGCCGTCCCCAGGAGTGCCTGCTCACCCTCGAGCACCTCCCCCTTCGGGAAAAGATTTCCCATCGAGGATCGATCCGCCCTTGAGAGCACAAGGCCCCAGGCCGCCTCTCGATCCGAGCGCGAAGCCAGCGGCCCCTCAGGCAGGAGAGCCTTCATCGCCGAGGAAAACTTCGGCGCGAGCACACCGCTCCCGCGCTCCCCGGAAATTTTGGCAAGAGAGTGCCTGATCCTCCTGGCCGCACCGGCCGTGGGCACCCAGACCTCCGTCCCCGACAGATCGAACGGCCCCGAAGCAACTCCCTCCAGCAGCGCCTCCGCGACCTGGTCCGCAAGGGATCCCGATTTGGTCAGGAAATGGGTGCGGGGGTGGGCCATGGTGATTGAGAGTAGGGACGCAAATCTATCAAAGCAACCTGGTCTTAGAGCGTCCTACCCCCCCAGAGTCCTAACATTTTTATCAGGAACTCAGGGAGGGAACTTGGCCGGCATTTGCCCAAGAGCAGGATCTCTTGGTCGGGTTGCTGGGTGGAAAATCCCGTCGAGAGCCCATGGCGCGCTAATCTTCCCGCAACCTTCCGTCGGGTATTTGAACGACATCTCCATGATGGCCTGGAATAACAACCTGAAAGGTGTGGAACCGAAGTGCCGCTTCCGCTAATCGGGAAGAATGTGGAATATGTCGATTCACTGGTGGGAACTCATCGGAAGGGGCCTGCTGATTTATTTCTTCCTGATCCTTCTGCTACGGGCGACCGGCAAACGTCAGATCGGGCAAATGAGCCCCTTCGATCTGGTCCTTCTGATGGTGCTCAGCAACGCGGTGCAGAACTCGATGAATGGCGGCGACAACTCGGTCACGGCGGGAGCGATCCTCGCCGTCACCCTGGTCGCGGCGAACTGGATCGTCGGCAGGATCACCTCCTCCAGCAAGACGATGGAGCAACTCATCGAAGGGAATCCGCAGGTGCTCTTCCATAACGGCAAGGTTTATGAAAATGTACTGGCCGACGCCCAGATCACGCGTCAGGAACTCATCGCCTCCGTCCACAAAGCCGGACATGCCGACCTGAACGCAATCCGGGCGGCGATCCTGGAAAACGACGGGACGATCAGCGTGATCCCGAAACAGCACTGACTCCTTCATGAAAAACGATCCATCCAAACACCGGGGATTCCTCCCGGGACTGATCCGCCGCGAATGGGTTCTGCTGGCAGGCTATGGCACCACGGGGGTGTTCCTGCTCAAGGGCCATGACTGGCTGGGATCGAATCCCGGAGCCCTCTTCGGGTGGGTTCTCTTTCTCTGGCTCTTCGCCGTGATGCTGGGGGCCTCCTTCGCGGTGGTGCGCCATGCCGATCATCTCGCGGAAATGCTACGTGAACCGGTCGGCACGATCATCCTGACTCTCGCCGTCACCAGCATCGAGGTGATGATGATCTCCGCACTGATGCTCAACGGGAACAACCCTACCCTGGCCCGCGACACGATGTTCTCCGTGGTGATGGTGGTTCTTGGTGGACTGCTCGGGACGACCCTGCTCACCGGGGGACTGAAATTCGGAGAGCAGAACTTTAACCTCAAGGGGGTGAACTCGTTCCTGGGACTGATCCTGCCCCTCTCCGTTCTCTCGCTCGTGCTCCCGAACTTCACGCGCACCGGCGGGCAGGGGATGTTCTCCACACTCCATGCGTCGAGCCTGATCCTCCTCTCGCTGATCATCTATGTGGTCTTCCTCGCCGTGCAGACGATGAGGCACCGGAATTTCTTCCATGAGATCGATCGGGAACCCCCGAAAAAATCGAAACACGGCACCCGGGGATCGGCTGCAGGGGAGTCCCTCCTGCTGATCCTGCACCTTGTGCCGGTGGTCCTGCTTTCGGAAGAACTCGCACACCTGCTGGACTACAGGGTGCGCGCGGGCGGTCTGCCGACGGAACTGGTCGGCCTCGTCGTGGCAGTCCTGATCCTGGCCCCCGAGGGGATGGCCGCGATCAAGGCCGCGACCCGCAACCAGATGCAGCGCTCCGTGAATGTCCTGCTCGGTTCAGTGCTGGCCACGATCAGCCTGACGGTGCCCGCGGCAATGGCCATCGGCATCCTCTTCGGCAGGCCGGTTCTCCTGGGACTCCCCGGTACCTACATGACCCTGCTGGCCGTGACCCTGGGAAGCTGCTTCATCACCTTCGGCCAGGGGCAGACGAATATCCTCCAGGGGTTCATCCACCTGCTCCTCTTCGCGGCCTACATCGTGCTGATGTTTGATTAGGGAAGCGTCGAGAGTTATTCAGCGACTGGTTAAACAGAGGATGCTCTAGAGCATCTTCTGGTCAATCTGTCTCCCGAGGAGAGACTGCATGATGAATATGGAACTCAGGAACTCAGGAGGGAGTGTAAAAATCTTTCTGTAAATTGGAAGAGCGCGACGTCCTTGAAGGAGCCCCCTCTGGGGTGACGGAGAGAGGCGAAGCGTAGCGAGCCGAACGCAGTGACCCTAGGGGGGGCTGCCGCCGG
>JBIIGI010000079.1:0-11327 GCA_044236545.1 Chthoniobacterales bacterium | reverse complement strand
GCCTCCTCGATCTCGGCGTAGAGGGCCGCGTCACTCTTGAGCAACTCTTTCGCGGCGTCACGACCCTGGGCGATATTGTTCCCCTTGTAGCTCATCCAGGAGCCGCGCTTCTCGAGAACGTTCTTCTCGATGGCGAGGTCGAGCAGGGATCCGGTAGAGGAGATCCCCTCGTTGTACATGATGTCGAACTCGGCCTCGGTGAACGGCGGCGCGACCTTGTTCTTCACGACCTTCACGCGGGTACGGTTGCCGGTGACGGTGCCGTCGGTCTGCTTGATCGCGCCGATGCGGCGGATGTCGCAGCGGACGCTGGCGTAGAACTTGAGAGCCTTGCCGCCCGGTGTGGTCTCGGGGTTTCCGAACATCACGCCGATCTTCTCGCGGATCTGGTTGGTGAAGATGCAGCAGCAGTCGGCCTTGGAGATGAAGGCGGTGAGCTTCCTCATCGCGGCGCTCATGAGGCGGGCCTGGGCTCCGACGACGGAATCGCCGATCTCCCCCTCGAGCTCGGACTTTGTGACGAGCGCGGCAACGGAATCGAGGACGACAACGTCGACGGCATTGGAACGCACCAGGGTCTCACAGATGCGGAGGGCCTCCTCGCCGGAGCTGGGCTGGGAGACGAGGAGCTCCTCAAGGTTCACGCCGAGCTTGCGGGCGTAGGCGGGGTCGAGCGCGTGCTCGACGTCGATGAAGGCCGCGACACCCCCGCGCTTCTGGGCCTGAGCCACGACGGTGAGGGTGAGGGTGGTCTTTCCAGAGGACTCTGGGCCGTAGATCTCGACAATGCGTCCCTTCGGGAATCCGCCGACGCCGAGGGCGCGGTCGATGAGGAGGTTGCCGGTGGGGATCGAGGCGATGTTCACCGCGGAGGCATCCCCGAGGCGCATGATGGCTCCGTCACCGTAGTCCTTGGCGATCGCCTGGATGGCGAGGTCGAGATTCTTGGCGCGCGCTGTGGCGGCCTTGTCGGTGGATTTTTCGGTGGATGCGTCGTCTTTGGCCATGGTCGTGGAGTCGTGGGTGGTGGTTCTGGTTAAAGACCCAAAGGTAGACCGCCCTTGGGCGGTAGCAACCGGAAAACAGGGGCTTGTCTTTACGGGGCGGGTTTCTACCTTCAACCTCTTCCATCATGCGATCACTCCCCCCATCTTTCTTCCCAAGGCTACTGAGCACGGTGGCCCTCTGGCTGATGGTGACCGTGGCCTACGTGATCCGCTCGGAAGCGGCCTTTGCGCTCCTGATCGCCATCCCGGCCCTCATCTCCCTGTGGGAATACTTCGCCCTCCTCAAGGCAGGAGGCATCTCCCATCACCGAGGCATGGGCTTGGTCGTGGCCTCGATCCTGATCGGGCTGAATTTCTGGCTTCTGCGCTGCCCGGCCATGGCAAAGCCCCTTACGGAGGGCGGCGGAACGATCTTCGGCGTGGAGGCGGCCCTGTTCTCACTCTTCACGATGGCTCTCTTCCTCCGCGAATACGGCCGCAACGATCCCGGCCGGCACACGGCCGAGGCGATTTCCTTCACGCTGTTCGGGGTTGTTTACATCCCGTGGCTTTTCCTCTTCATGGCGAAACTCCTCTACCTCACGCCGCGGGATGCCGCGGGCTTCACCACCGGCCAGTATCTCGTCCTCTTCGTCGTGGCCGTGACGAAGTTCACCGATGTCGGGGCATTCCTCTGCGGCAGCCTTTTCGGACGCACGCCGTTCTTCCCGAACATCAGTCCCAAGAAAACCTGGGAAGGGATCGCGGGAGGGATCGCCCTCGGAGTGATCCTTGGCATCCTGGTCTTCCGTTTCTTCGGCGACCATCTTCCCCCGTTCTCCCTCGCGATGGTCTGCGCCCTCTCGCTCGTGCTCGCCGTTGCAGGCGTTGCGGGTGATCTGGCCGAATCCCTGCTGAAACGATCCGTGCACAGCAAGGACTCGGGCCATGTGCTCCCGGGAATCGGCGGCGGAATGGATCTGATTGATAGTCTGCTCTTCACGATGCCCCTCTTCTACTTCCTGCTTCAGTTCCTCCTTCCTGCGGTCCCTGCCTGCCACGCTCCATGATGAAAAGACGGGTCGTCCTCCTCGGGGCCACTGGCTCCATCGGCGAGAGCACGATGCGGGTCGCCCGCGCCCTGCAGGACCAGATCACGATCTCAGGCCTCTCCGGCAGGAACAATGCGCAACGCCTGCTGGAACTCGCCCGGGAATTTCCCGCGGCCACGCTCTGCGCGGGCGATGAGAAGGCGGCTGAATCCCTTCGCGGCGAACTTCCAGGACGCGACGTGCTGCATGGAGGCCATGGCCTTGAGAAACTCGCTTCCCTGCCGGAGGCCGACATCGTCCTCATGGCCATCGTCGGCACCGCGGGCCTGCGACCCGCGCTGAAGGCGCTCGAATCAGGCAAGGATCTGGCCGTGGCCAGCAAGGAGATCCTGGTGATGGCGGGAGAGCAGGTCATGGCGACGGCAAAGCGGTCCGGACGCCGCGTCCTCCCGGTGGACAGCGAGCACAATGCCATCTTCCAGTGTCTGGAGGGCAAGGATCCCTCCACGATCAAGCGGCTGATCCTGACCTGCTCCGGGGGCCCCTTCCGCAACGCCTCGGCAGCCGATCTCTCCTCCGTGACACCCGAACAGGCCCTGCGGCACCCGACTTGGTCGATGGGTCGGAAGATCTCCATCGACTCGGCCACCCTCTTCAACAAGGGACTCGAGATGATCGAGGCGCGCTGGCTCTTTGACATTCCGATGGAGAAGATCGACGTGGTGATTCATCCCCAGAGCATCGTCCACTCGATGGTGGAGTTCGTCGACGGTTCGATCCTCGCCCAGATGAGCACGACCGACATGGCGCTCCCCATTCAGTACGCCCTGACCTACCCGGAGCGCGTTCCCGGCCCCTGCGCTCCGCTCGATCTGACCATGCTGGGACGGCTCGATTTCGAGGCCCCGCGCGGCGATCTCTTCCCGGCACTCGACCTTGCGCGCAGGGCGGGAAATGCCGGAGGAACCCTTCCCGCGGTGCTCAATGCCGCCAACGAGGCCGCCGTCGAGGCGTTCCTTGCCGGAAAAATCGCTTTCCCGGGCATCTGGGAAGGTGTCGCGCACGCGATGGATGCCGTTCCCTTTGTCGGGAATCCCAAGCTGGATGAACTCATCGATGCCGATCGGGCGGCGCGTGAGGCTGTGGCCGCCGGTTAGGAAACCGCAGGATTTATCGTGTTCCGGCTGGTTCCCGATCGGAAAGCTTGAGAACCCCCTTCAGAAGGAGCAAGGAGGGGATCACGAGCGCGAGCAGATCGGCCGCGCTGCGGATGATCTCGCTACGAACGAGCAGGGTGTCGGCGGAGGATCCTAGCGGAAGCAGTCGCCACCCCCCGAGCAGGGAGATGAACAATGCGAGGGCGATGAATCCGATGGCCGGACGGATTTCCGGAACCCATGGCGCGGTCGCGGTTGCCGGTGTTTTGAAGCAGAGCAGCCAGGCAGCCCATCCAAGCAGGCAGAGCGCCGCAAGGCTCGAAACGGGCAAGGCGCAGGCAAGCAGCAGGATCGCAAGGGTGAATCGGGACGGAGGACATCCGCCCCCCTTTCCGGGTGACAACCGAATCATTCCAAAGGAGAGGAGGAGAGCAGGGACGGCGAGCGCCCTGGCGATGATCCGGTCCTCGCCGGCCAACGGGTGGCCGGTGACGCAGTAGGAGGAGCCGGCAAGCTCAAAGGCCTCTTTCCAAGCCAGCCAGACTCCGACCTCAAACCATGCCGCGCCCAGGAGGAAGACTGAGGAGAGGATGAGGGGGAGCCTGAAACGGCGCTCCACGCAGGTGATGCAGAGGCCGAGCAGGAGGGCGGTCATGCCGGTCAGGGTCGCCGTCAGGCGGAGCGTCAGCTCCACTGCACGGTATTCGCCGATGGCGAGGGTCAGGAGCGATTCCATCCCGGCATGCTAGTGACGCCGCCCCATCCGTCCAGCGACGAATGGCGGGGTTGTTGTCCAGGCTCCGCTACAGTTCGACCGGATCGCCGTATTCGACCTGCAGATTCCGCGCCAGACGAATGAGTTCGGGAGCAGGGTGCTTTTTCTTCCCGATCACCAGATCCAGGTCGATCAGCGTGGAGCGCCCCTTGGCAAGGGCGGTCATGCAACCGGTCTCCGAGGCCAGGAGTCCCGTCACGGCAAGTTCCCCGAAACGTGCGCCGAGCACCCGGTCGAAATGGCTCGGGATCCCCCCCCGTTGCACGTGCCCCAGCACGGTGATGCGGATTTCCTGCTCGAACTCGCCCCCCGGCACGCTCTCTTTCATCCGTCCCATGAAGGCCTCCGCGCCGCAGACCCCCTCTGCGAGCATGATGATCGAGTTGTCCCGAGCCTCCTGAAAGCGCCTGTGCAGGACGGTAGTGATGCGCTCCATATTGTAGCGGTACTCAGGCACGACCGCCACCGAGGCTCCGCAACTGATGGCGGTGGTGAGCGCCAGATAGCCGGAATTACGCCCCATCACCTCGATCAGGAAGCAGCGCCGGTGGGAGCTGGCGGTGTCGCGGATTCGGTCCACCAGCTGCATGATGGTGTTGGTGGCGGTGTCGACGCCGATCGCCATCTCGGTTCCCGCCAGATCGTTGTCGATGCTGGCCGGGATCCCGACGACGGGCATCCCTCGCTTGGAGAGTTCCCGGGCACCGGTCAGGGAGCCGTCACCCCCGATCACGACCAACCCGTTGATGCCCAACTCCTGGAGCCGGCGACGTGCCTCGTCGACACCCTCCGGGGTATACATCCGCTTGCAGCGGCTGGATTGAAGGATGGTTCCTCCCCGGTCGATGATCGAGGCAAGGCTGCGGGTGCCCAATTCCTCCACAAGACCGTCAAAGATGCCGTCATAGCCGTTGTTGATGCCCACGACGCGGCAATCATGCTGATGGGCCGTGCGCGCCACCGCCCGCAGGGCTGGATTCATACCTGGGGCATCGCCGCCCGACGTCAAAACACCGATGGTTTTTTTCATGGAAAGGATAAAATAGTGGCCGCCTTGGGTGCGTGGCCGACAAACCCTAACAGGAACGGGAAAAACCGCATTGCGAAATTTTTTGAACATCGGGGAGCGCAAAGGGTCAGACATACAGGTTGGGGTTTGGACGCGGGCCACTTTCGTTCCGGTTTCATGGTTTTTTCCGGGACGGTCAAGTGGCCCGCTTTTTTCCTTTGCCCCTTGTTGTGAATGGGAGGATGTCCCGGAAGAAACTTCCGTCTTTCCCTTGCCTCCGACGCCGGGCTCGGGTAGCTCCTAACCCCAATAGCCCCGGAGCATCCCGGGGGGCACCCCCCCACCGAACAGCATCCCAGCCGCCACACGCCCATGCCCGAGACAATCCTGGTAATCGAGGATGAACCCGACGTGGGAGACCTGATCCGCTATCACCTCAAAAAGGAGAAGTACCGTGTCCTCACCGCCCTCGACGGAGCGGAGGGGCTCGAGCTCGCCACGGGGGAACGCCCCGACGCCATCGTCCTCGACATCATGCTGCCCCGGCTCAACGGATTCGAGGTGGCCAAAAAGCTCAAGGCCGACCCGCGCACCGAACAGGTGCCGCTGCTCATGCTCAGCGCCAAGGGGGAGTCCGACAGCCGCATCAAGGGGCTCGAGCTTGGAGCGGACGATTACCTTCCCAAGCCCTTCAGCCCACGCGAGCTCGTACTCCGCATCCGGGCCTTGCTCCGCCGCAAGCGCTCGGCCGGCTCCCCGGATACCATGACCTCGGGCCCCTTTCTGCTGGACCGTGCCACGCTGAAGGTGACGCTGGACGGGAGACGCCTCGACCTGACCTCCACCGAGTTCAAGCTGCTCTCCCTTCTCATCTCCAAGAACGGCGCCATCCAGTCCCGCGAGGATCTGCTCCAGGAGGTCTGGGGCTACAGCAGCACGGTGGATACCCGCACGGTGGACACGCACATGCGGCGCCTCCGCGAGAAGCTGGGCGACCATGCCTCCCAGCTCGAAACGGTGCGCGGCGAGGGATACCGCTTCATCGGGCCGGCATCGGCAAACTGATGCACCTGTCTCTCGAGTGGATGCTGATCATCCTTCCGGCGGGAGGGTTGATCTGGTGGCTGTGGGTCGTGCTGGTCTCTCCGGCGCGCGAACTGCTTTCGGTGCTGCGGAGGATCGCCGCCGGGGATTTTCGCACCGTCATGCTCGCCGGAAGGTCCCCATTCCTGAGGGGCGCGGCGGACGACCTCCGCATCGTCGCCGAAACGCTTTCCCGGCAAAAGACACTCCTCGCCGAGGAGGAGTTCAGCCTCGCCATGATCCTCGGGAGCATGACCGAGGGGGTCGTCATCACCGGTTCCGACCTCCGTATCCGGCTCGCCAACAAGGCGGCCCTCGCGATGTTCAACCTTCCCGGGTCGGTGACGGGGCTTCTCCTGCCGGAGGTCTTCATAAGCCACGAACTGCAGGGGGTGGCGCAGCGCGCTGCCGCCACGGGAGAGGTGCAACACGGGGAGTTTGCTCTTGGCATCCCGGGGCTGAGCCAACGCTGTCACCTCGTGGTCACGGCGGCCGCCCTGAAGGCGCCCGAAAGGGGCGCCCCGGACGGTCTCCTGCTCGTGCTGCATGACGTCACCCGGCTACGCGAGCTCGAATCCGTGAGGCGGGAGTTCGTGGCCAACGTCTCCCATGAGTTCCGCACCCCCCTTTCGGTCATCAACGGCTATCTGGAAACCCTCGAGCAGGGAGATGTTGGCGAGGAGATGCTGCTCAAGTCGGTTGCCGTGATGCAGCGGCACTGCACCCGCCTGAACCGCCTCATCGAGGATCTGCTGACCATCAGTCGCATGGAGGAGAAGGGGGTGCTCCTCGAGACCACTCCCTCGGATCTCGGACACATCCTCCGTGATGTGGTCCAGCAGACCGAGCGCGACATCTGCCAGCGCGGCGTCGAGGTCACGCTTTCGCTCCCTGAGGGGCTGCCGCGCCTGGAGCTTGATGCCCACCGGATCGAACAGGCATTTTCCAACCTGCTGGCCAACGCCCTGCGTCACGGGGCACAGGAGGGGGGACGGGTCGCCATCAGTGCGAATCAGGAAGGCTCCGAGGTCAGGATCAGCTTCAGCGACAACGGGCCCGGCATCCCGCTGCAGGACCAACGGCATCTCTTCGAGCGGTTTTACCGCGTTGGCGGGGACAGGGCCAGGCAGACCGGTGGAACCGGTCTCGGCCTCTCCATCGTCAAGAACGTGGTCCAGGCTCACGGGGGACGCGTCACGCTGGAGAGCAAGCCCGGGGAGGGATCGACCTTTTCGATCTTTCTGCGGATCTCCCGTTGAAAAAACGCCGGGATCGTCGCACAGGATCAGGTCATCAAGACCCTTGAGAGGACGGGGATGTCCGGTCCGCCGCAACATCGAAAGAGCCGAGATGTCCCTCGATGACGGCCTCCAGTTCCATCAGAGACTCCACGGCGGCGAGGCTGGAGCGCAGGGGCCTGGCTCCCGGCATTCCGCGCGTGTAGGCCATGAGTCGTCCGCGCATCCCGTGCACGGCATTGCGCTCGTCACCACGGTCGGCCACCTCCTCGGCGCAATGCCTCCGCACAAGCTCCCAGCGTTCCTCAAGGGTCGGGGGCGTGAAGCGCATCCCCGAAAAGGCGTGCAGGATCTCGGTGAAGATCCAGGGATTGGACATCGCGGCGCGACCGATCATGAGCCCCGAGACCCCGCTGCGGAGCCGTTCCAGCGCCGTTGCGCCGTCGGTGATGTCGCCGTTGCCGATGACGGGTATGGAAACGGCGGCGGCGACCGAGGCGATCACCTCCCAGTCGGCATGCCCGGAATAACCCTGCGCCCGCGTCCTGCCATGGACCGCCACGCGCCTGATACCCGCACCCTCCAGAATCCGCGCGGTCTGGACGGCATTGATCGAAGCGGCGTCCCAACCGATGCGGATCTTGGCCGTCACCGGCAGCGGGTCACAGGCGCGGACGACGGCTTCCGCGATGCGCTCGAGACGGGGACAGTCGCGCAGCAGCGAGGAGCCGCCGTGACGGCAAACCACCTTGTTGACCGGGCAGCCGAAGTTGATGTCGATGAAGTCGGGGCCGACCCATTCGATGACCTGTCTGGCTGCATCGGCAAGCCGTTCCGGATCGCCGCCGAAGAGCTGGACCCCCATCGGACGCTCCTCCTCGGTGAATCGCACATAGCCCCGGGTGCGGGCATTGCGGTGCATGATGCCGTCCGCCGAGACGAATTCCGAGGTCAGGACATCGGCTCCCTTTTCCCGGCAGATCCTGCGGAAAATGGAATTGGTCACCCCGGCCATCGGTGCCAGGAAGAGCGGAACGGGGCTCTTTTCCATGGCGGATGACACGATTTCAGGCGGTGGCCGGCACGGGGGAATCAGGAGGATTCCTCAACGGGGGCGGCATCCGGTGCGGCCGGTGGGGAAGAGAGTCCCGAAAGCAGGGCGGAGACCTCCTCCTGCACGGAGATCAGATCGGCAAGGGAGAGCCTGGGGTCGGTGACGATGAACGTCTCCCCCGTGGAGGCATGCTCGTAGACCAGCGTCTTTTTGTCGGGGGACTGCTGAGGGCGCAGGAGGCGCTTGCGTTCCAGCATGACGGCCAGCAGGTATCGGGTGTTGGTGTGGGCGGGATCATTGCTCTCGATGAGGCGCCGGAGCATCCCCTCCGCGTCATCGCGCGGAAGCGCTTCCGGGGCCGGGGGGGCGGGTGGCTCGAACTTCGAGCGCCACGCGGAGAAGAGCGGCTCGGCGGCCGCATCGGACTGCCGCGCGCTCCAGGCCTCCTCGGAGAGGTCGGTCCGGCGGAATCCTTCCCCCTCCCGGAACAGGGCGGTGTGAAAGGTTTCCCCCTCGACGAAGGGGCGGCCGGTGGCGTCGCACGCCTCGGAGCGGGACTTGATGTTCCAGTCTTGCTGCATGAACCCAAGAACCTAGGTGAACATCAAATGCCGGGCAACCGGAACTTGGGCATTTCCCGCCCGGAAGCCCGGATCCAAAACAGCCAGATGCCGACGAGGAGAAAGATCAGGACCGGGCCCCATCCGGCAACCCACCCGGGGATGCGGTCCCCTTTTCCGAGGGCAATGAAGAGACTGCTGGAAAAAATCAGACCTGCAAAAAGGGCGATCGCTCCGCCAACACCCGCCATGATGCCGCTCCGGCCGATGACAACGCCGAGCGGGCCTGCGATGAGGATCACCACGAGGCAGACCCAGGGGAGCGCCCAGCGGTAGTGCCAGTGGGTGACATAGGGGGCGAGCCGGGTTGCGGGGAACTCGGAGTTGAAGCGGAGGTAGTCGCCGAGTTCCGGCAGGCCGAGGAATTCGGAATTCATCATGGAGCTGGCTATCTTCCAGGGAGTCTCGCTCCATCCCTTGATCTCAAGCCTGGGGGAGGATTCCGAAGAGACGAGGTTGCCCGATTCATCCACGGCGACATGGCGGGCCTCTTCCAGGATCCAGGTGGCCGTGGCGGGGATGAATACGGCGCGCAGGGCGTACCACTTCTCGGTCACGATGCCCGATTCGTTCTGCTGGATGATCTCGACCCGCTTGGCAACATTGCCCGCGGTGTTGAGTTGGGAAAGGAACCAGAGCCTCCTGTCCTCCCGGTTCCGGAAGAGATGGTTGGAAAGGCCGGAATACTTTTTTTTGCCAGATTTCAGCTCCTCCTTCAGCTCCTCCCTGACAGCACCTGCCTGCGGCGCAAGCTTGTAGTTGAGGAGGGTCAGCACGCCGGTCATCACCAGGCCGATGGCCACGAGGGGGGCGAAGATCCTGTAGAGGCTGCGCCCGGCGCAGAGCATCGAGATGATCTCGTTGCGACGCGACATCTGGGTGAGCGTGTAGAGCAGGGCAAGCAACAATCCAACCGGGACGCTCAGCACGATGACGCTAGGGATCTGCAGCAGGTAGAAGCGGGCGATGAGGCCGAAGGTGGCGTGGCCAGAAAGGAAATCGGGCAGGCTCACGCTGAGATCCCACACCAGCCACACGGAGATGAACCCCGCTACACAGTATAAAAAGGGGAGCAGGAATTTGTTGAGGAGATACCGGTCGAGGATCGTCATGGAAGTCTCCGGCAGAAACCCGTTGCAGGAGGCCGGAAAGAACATGATTCTGCCCCTTCCCCTCCGTATCCTGCAACCGCAATCACCCCGCCCGTTTCCCCGCAACCCGCACCACAACGCCATGATTTCCATCAATGAGGAGTATTCTCCCCGCGCTTCGGCGGACCCCGGGGAGTTCGAACGCGAAGTGACCGCGCTCTTCGGCCCGAGGGGAAACCTTGCCGCGATCCGGGGATTCGAGTGGCGTCCCGAGCAGCAGCGCATGGCGGCGGGGGTTGCGGCGGCGCTCGCCGGGCGCTCCCATCTGGTCGTTGAGGCGGGAACCGGCGTCGGCAAGTCGCTGGCCTACCTGCTCCCCGCCGTCCTCCATGCCAAGCGGACGGGACGCAAGGCTCTCGTGAGCACGCACACGATCAATCTCCAGGAGCAGCTTCTCTACAAGGACATCCCCTTGGTGAAGGGGCTGACCGGAGAGGACTTCGAGGCGGTTCTCCTGAAGGGGCGTCAGAATTATGTCTGCCCCACCCGGCTCGCCCGCGCGCACCGTCACGGCGCCGACCTCTTCACCGCCGAGGAGCGGCCGGAACTGGAGAGGATCCGTGAGTGGGCCGCGACCACCACGGACGGATCGCTGAGCGATCTCCCCTTCGAACCCCCGCGGGAACTCTGGATGCAGGTCTGCAGCGAGCAGCACCTCTGCACGCCGAAGACCTGCGGCCGCGACTCCGGCTGCTTCTACCAGTCCGCGCGGCGGCGCGCCCAGACGGCCCAGATTCTGGTGCTCAATCACACGCTCTTCTTCACCCTGCTGGGAGATCCCGAGGAGGAGGGGCTCGGCTACCTCTTTCCGGATGATTTCGTGATCTTCGACGAGGCCCACACCGTCGAGCAGGTTGCTTCAAGGCACCTCGGCTTCAACCTCTCCCAATACAGCCTGCGCCAGTCCATCCAGCGCCTCTACAACCCCCGCACCCGCAAGGGACTGCTCCAGCAGGCGCGGCAGAGCGGGGGGATTTCCGCGGCATCGGATCTCATTCCCGAGGTCGACCGCTTCTTCGACAAGCTGGCCGGCGCCTGCACCTTCCGACAGGGGCGTGAAAGCCGCATCCGCGCCAACCAGTCGGCGGATCTCGCGGAGGCCGTGGCGGAGAGTCCGCTCGCGGAGGGCTTGGCGCGCCTTGCCGAATCGGCCGGAACCGCCGCGGCAAAAGCCGAGGAGGAGGGACTGCAGGGTGAGCTCA
>JBIIGI010000118.1:0-2960 GCA_044236545.1 Chthoniobacterales bacterium | reverse complement strand
ACGAAAAGGCCTTCCTGTCACTCTGGCCCTCCCTGCTCGCCGTCAGTCTTCCGGGAACGCTCTGGTGTCTCTGGCGACTGCTTCACGGGGGATCATCCGCCGGCAAGGCGGGCGATCTTTCGCATTATGGCAACCCGCTCCGCCTCCGCGTGGCCCTGCAGTTCGGGGCTCTCTATGCCCTGATCCTGCTGGCGGTGAAGGTCGCGACCCCGCTGGCCGGAAGCGCCGGAGTGCTCGCGGTGAGCGGGCTCTCGGGCTTTTTCGATCTGGACGCCATCACGCTTTCCCTTTCGCAAATGACCGGAAACGCTTCGCTTGCCCCGGCCACGGCCACGCGCGCCATCCTGTTGGCGATCCTCGCGAACACGGTGGTCAAGGGCGTGATGGCCGCCTCCTTCGGTTCGCCCTCTCTCCGCCGGGAGGTTCTCCTCGTCCTTGCGTTCACCGCGCTTTGCCTCCTCGGGACCTTCTGGATGGCCGGAAGCTAGGTGTAGAGGCTCAATAGGTTGTTTAGCCCGGATTTTGCAATGGAATCACGCCAACAGATCTGGAGCTTTCACCAAGATGGTGCGAGTCGATCGGGTTAAAAAGTTGAAGTATTAAAAGGTTAAAAGGGTTCAAACCAATCCCAGGGAACTCTCAACGCGAAAGCCGCCAAACATTTTTGGTGCAAAGTGCCGTCATCGACATTCCCCTCAGTCACATTGTGACTCTTCAACGTTCTAACCTTTTAACTGCTTACTTCAGTCATCATGACTCTAATGCAATTTTTGGGTTTAGCGGGAGGTTGAGGCGTTGGACAGGGGTTCCCGGTTATTCCCCATCCTCCCCCACGCTCGAACGGGGAGAGAATTGGCGGTGATTGATGTACGCATGACCCTGCAGGTGCGCCAGAGCGGCGCAGAGACAACCGCCGCCGATGATGATCACCCCGGCCATGTAGACCCAGAGCAGGAGGAACATCATGCTTCCCATCGCTCCGTAGATGGCGCTGTAGTTGATGAGCTTGGGCGCCAGATGAACGAAGAAGGCCTGCCCGACCTGGAGCAGCATGGAGACTGCCAGTGCGGGCGGCCATATCTGCGAAAAACGCGTGCGGTGCCGCGGCGCCAGCATGTAGAGAGCGGAAAAGGAGTAGAAGAGGACCAACGTGCCGCCGACATAGCGGCTGATGTCGACCAAGGCGAGCAGGCGGCCCACGTCGAGGAGTGGGAAGTGCAGCTTGATCAGTGCCTCGAGCGCATGCAGTAGCCGCGCGATTCCCTGAAGCGCCGCCGGCACCACGGTGCCGACGATCAGCGCGCCGCCCATGGCGGCGATCATCACGAGGTTCTTCACCGGCATCTGCCACCAGGGAAGCCGGCGCGTCCCCCAGGCATGGTTGATCGAGAGGACAAGAGAGTGGAAGAAGCGCAGAGAAGCCCAGGTCAGGATGAGGATCGAGACGACACTGACCCCGCCGCGCGCCTTCTCCAACCCGTGCACCATGCTCCAGAGCAGCTCCTGCTGGTCATCCCCCATCGGGACAAAGCGGTGGATTGTCTCGAACACAGAGTCGGCCGGAAAGATGTAGGAGCCGAGTGTCAGCATCAGTGCCACGAGCGGAACGAGCGAGAAGAGGGCGTAGTAGGCGAAGGCCGCGGCGCTCTCTCCCCCGCTGATCCTTCCGTAGATCAGGACTGTTTCCCGGAGCAGTCTCCACGAATAAGAGGCCCCTTTTTTGACTCGCTTCAACATCGCGTCAGATCACCCGTTGCATCACGGACTGAGGCGCTCGATCGTCCAACCGGCACCGTCCTCCCCTCCCCGCGTCCGGTAAAGAAAGCGGTCATGCAGCCGGTTGGGCCTGCCTTGCCAGAATTCGACGGTTCTCGGGGTCACCAGGTAGCCGCTCCAGAACTCCGGCACCGGCACCTCGACCCCGGCAAAGCGCTCCGCGAGATCCTCCGCCCGACGGTCGAGCGTCCCGCGGTCCGGGAGCACCTCGCTCTGGCGCGAAGCCCATGCGCCGATGCGACTGCCTCGCGGCCTGCTTGCAAAGTAGGCCTCCGTTTCGGAACGGGGGAGCAGGGATGTCGCTCCGTTGATCTGGATCTGGCGTTCAAGCGCCTCCCAGTAGAAGAGCAGTGAGACCGAGGCGTTGGTCGCGATCTGGGAGGCCTTGCGGCTCCCCGTATTGGTGAAGAAACGGAATCCGGTTGCATCATACCCCTTCAGGAGCACCACCCGCGAGGAGACCTCCCCTCCGGCGAGGGCCGTCGAGAGAACCATCGCCGTCGGTTCCAGGATCGCCGGGCAGGCGGCCGCCTCGTCCAGCCAGGCATGGAACTGGACAATGGGGTCGGGATCAAGGTCCGAGCGCCGCAGTTCGGCGTGGTGGTAATCGCGCCGGAACGAGGCGACATCGAGCAGGTCGGGACGCCCTTCCGAGGCGTTGGGATTCATGGAGGAGAGCATGCAGCAAGCGGGCCTGCGAAGGCACCCCTAAAATGCCCGCAAAATTGCTTTTGACAGGAGATCATCCACGAATCATTCTCTCTTTCCGCTTTTTCCCGGAAAGCATCGTTGCGCCGCCGCCATCTCATCGGCCCGTGCCGCGGTCGGTGTTTTCAGGAAACGGCGGAAACGGCCCAAGCAACGCTGGGGCCTATGTTCTTTCATAACTTGGCCGGTCTTCGGACCGGACAGGCCCATGTAGCTCAGTTGGTAGAGCACGTCCTTGGTAAGGACGAGGTCACCGGTTCAATCCCGGTCATGGGCTCCAGAGGAACGAATCACCAAACAAAAAAACAACCACCAGCACAACCCACCCATATGGCAAAAGAAGCCTTCAAACGCGAAAAAGATCACGTGAACATCGGCACGATCGGCCACGTTGATCACGGCAAGACCACCCTCACCGCCGCCATCACCACCGTGCTGGCGAAGACCGGCAAAGCCCAGGCCCGCGCCTACGACCA
>JBIIGI010000077.1:0-11510 GCA_044236545.1 Chthoniobacterales bacterium | reverse complement strand
GGGCAGGTGTGGGGGCAGGTGTGGGGGCAGGTGTGGGGGCAGGTGTGGGGGCAGGTGTGGGGGTGGGCCATGGCTTCTCCAAGGATGTCCATTCATGCCAGTCGGCCGAGTCGATTCCGCCGAATTCCTTCCAGAGGGCGTGGCAACGGTCGGACCAATGGCGGTAATCGGGGGTGGAGAACGGTTTCTCAGCCGTTCCCGGGAAGACGAGGTAGGTCACCTCCGGGCGGTTCACGGGACGGCGATCCGCTCCTGATTTCGGATCGATCTCGCGGCAGAGGCGCAGGGAGGCCTCCCCGATCTTCGAACCCGGGCCCAGGTCCCCGATGATGGCGGGATAGAGTTTTCCCCGGCAGATGACGACCGCGTAGTCACCGATGCCGGGCTGGCCCGGAGACTTTCCAACCATGAAGGAGGGAAGGACGATGAAGGGGTCGGCTGTTCCGACTAGGAAATCCCAGCGCTTGAGTTCCTCGATGGAGGCCTTCACGTAGCCGCGCTCCTTCTCCAGCGTGGATTTCACTTCGGGTGTCATCGTGCCGTTCCCCATCTCCGCATTGAGCAGGGCTAAGCGCGCCT
Source organism: Chthoniobacterales bacterium (assembly GCA_044236545.1). GTDB lineage: Bacteria > Verrucomicrobiota > Verrucomicrobiia > Chthoniobacterales > UBA6821 > UBA6821. Next base: position 10,931 of record JBIIGI010000077.1, on the reverse strand, counting down.
CGAACTCCCTCAGGCAGGGGTTCGGGTGTGATCCGGTCTTGGACCAGCGGTAGTTGGTCTGGGGTTGGTAGGTGGACGAGAGCTTGTCGATGTCGAGATTGCGGTCTCCATCCGATCCATCCGTGTTGACATTCATGATGGCCTGGATCAGCAGGGCCCGACGGGAGTTCTGCCCGTTCTCAAGATTGAGGATGGTCTGACAGTCGAAGAGTGAGTCCCGGTAGGGGAGCTTCTGGAGCATCGAGAGGTTGGATCTCAGGGAGCGTTCCTTGTTGGCCAGCAGAGTCGCGAAGTCAGCGGAAGGTTGGACTCCTTTCAGCATGGACTCCATCTCCGGCAAGAGGAGGGAAAGTTCAGGGGTGGCACCTGCCAAATCCCCGATGTTTGTGGCGGCCTTGGGCCAGAGAATATGGAGTGTGATGTCCAGTTCATAGGAGTTGGTATTGGCCGCGGCGGCGATGGCTGTCTGCTCCGTCTGCTGGCATGAAACGGAACTCTTCAACAGGAGTTGGCTGAAGAGTTTGGAGACATCGTAGTTTTTCCTTGGAAGAACCGGGATGGGAGTCGGTGAGGGTGAGGGATGTCCGGTCTTTTCAGGTTGTTCACCCTTTTTTTTACAACCTGCCAACGCAACGACGGCGATGGTGATCGCCACCGCCATTTGGCACAATGTTCTGCCCTGACTAGTTGCTTCGCCTCCCTTCATGCCTATCAGGTATAAGCGAGGAAGGCGGTCAACACATCCTGAGGGATATCGAGCATCTTGTAATCCGTGGAGGAGACGAAGAGCAGGCTCTGGCTACCCTTGCCGAGCTGATTTCCGGCCGAGTCGTAGATCTCGTGCTCCAGGGTGACAAACTTCCGGTTGTGACCCGCCACCCGGATCTTCACGCTGACGGTCTCGAACTCTCGTGTCTCACGGACGAACTTGTGCTCGAAGGATCGCGTCAGGATGTAGAATGGGGTCTCCTTGAGGTTGAACTTGGGCATGGCCCGGTTGAAGAAGAGCTCGCGCGTCTTGCCCACCCACATGGCGTACATTCCGAAGTAGACGTTGCCGACGGAATTGGTGTCGGCGTAGGTGGCGACAAAGGTATGGACGAACCACTTGTCCTCGAAATGGCCGGTGATGTCGTGCGTGCCCGTGGGGGCCGGAGTCAGAACGGTTCCTACCGGGGTGAGGGGAACGACCGATGCCGTTGATGGTTGATCGAGTTCCTCTCCCTCGGTGATGAAGTCCTCGCCGGCAAGGGGCTTGAGCATCAGCCAGAGCACATAGCCGAGTGGAAGGAGCGATCCGAGGATCTGGAAGACAGGTTGGTGGAGGAAGTATCCGTAGGCGAAGATGACGACCGCCAGGGAACCGATGCAGAACATCTTCACCTGGGGGATGGCGTTGACCGGGCCGTTCATGAAGGCCCTCCCGATCGCCAGCGCCGAGTAGCCGACAAAGAAGGTTGCGAAGAAAATCATGAAGTACTCGAGTTCGATCCCGATCGCGGCACCCGTGACGGCGATCACCGCGCAGAGGATGAAGGCGGGGATCGGGGAGGTGATGAGCTTCTCCGGAATCAGGGCAAAGATGGGGTTCTTGCTCCTGCTGGCATTGCTCTGGAAGAACCAGCGCAGCGCGATGTAGCCGCTGTCAAGCGTGGTCAGGATGCAGGCGCTCAGGAAAACGAGGTAGGAGCCCAGAAGCCAGGGATTCACGGGATCGGTGCTGAAGACCCTGGTCAGAAGCGACTCGGCGTAGGGATAACCTGCAATTCCTTTCTGAATGACCTTGTCGGCGCCGCCCTCCATGGCCCAGAGGGCAAGGATGCCGTGGAAGAGAAGCACCGCCCCGAAAATCAGGGCGCCGACGGCGTAGGAGGCGGTGATGGAGGTGTTCTCACGGCGGATCTGGATGGCCCGCTGCCACTGCTGAAGGTCAAGCCAGGGACCCACGAGAAACCCGATGCAGATCGGAACGACATAGCCCCAGAAGCTCAGGTCATGGGTGGGGAGGAGGCTGGGACGATGGATGCCTCGCAGGTAGGGCGATCCGAGTTCCGCGATGATCACCGCGATGCAGCAGAGGATGATGGCCAGGAAAACGGCATGGCTGTACTTGATCCTCCGGATCGAGAACTCCTCGCCGAAGAGGATGCCTGCCGCCAGGATGATGAGGGCGGTCAGCGGTAGGTAGAGGAGGTCGGGTTGCAGGCCGAGTGGCTGCCATCCGTAGCGGATCAGGGCGAAGATCGTTAGCGACAGGGCGATGATCTGGTAGAGGAAGAAGACCAGGCGGAAGGGGCGCGACCAACTGTTGAAGAAGAAGGCCAGGGACTCGGATCCCGTATTCCGCCGGGCGATGTGATCCGCGATGGCGCCGAAGAGAAAAAGCCCCAGGCAGTTGGGAATCAGAAAGGTGAGCAGACCGGTCAGTCCGAACTCCACGGTGAACTGCACCGAAAAGAAAAGACCCAGACCCCAGACCCAGGAGAGGGCCACGCTGTTGCCCCAGAGGAAGGTGTTAAGGAATCGAAACCGCGGAGTTGGGGACGTGGATCTTGCCATGGGAAAAAAACTCTAGCGTCGCACACGGAGTCATTCAACTCGCAATGGAGGGTGGGGTGGAAAGGCTGAAGGATGAACCAAGCCTCGGACGCAGGTCAGGACATAGGCAACACTTTGGGTCCAGGACATGGGTAAAAGGGGAAATGTTGCAATCAGCGGTTCCAAAGGGCAATGTGGTCAACTGTTGCTAATCCTAGTCATTCGGGGTCGGCGGCTTTCCTTTCCTGTCTCCGTGAAAATCCTCGACCGCTATCTTCTGACAGCACTCGGCGTTGCCACTGCGATGGGGGTTGCTCTTCTCAGTCTGGTCCTGGTGCTCGGGAATGTCTTCAAGGAGATGCTCGATCTCCTGATCAATCACAATGTCCCCCTGGAGACGGTCTTTGCCTTTATCGCCTTCGTTCTCCCATTCTCGATGACCTTCACGATCCCGTGGGGTTTCCTCACCGCGGTGTTGCTGGTCTTCGGAAGGCTTTCCGCTGACAATGAGATCATCGCCCTGAGAGCCACGGGGGTCAGTTTTCCAAGGATCTTCCTTCCAGTGGCTGGCGTGGCGATTCTGCTCGTCGGTGTATGTCTCTGGATCAACACCGACGTTGCCCCGCGCGCCCAGTTTGCGATGATCAATTCCCTCTTCCGGATCGCCACGAGCAGCCCCGCATCGATGTTTCAGGCCGACGAGGTGGTGGATCAGTTTCCCGACCGTCGTATTTTCGTCGGAGGAAGGGAGGGGGACCTGATGAAGAACCTGATCGTCTTCGAGATCGATGACCGATCCATTCCCTCGAAGGTTGTATTTGCTAAAAGCGGCACCCTGACCTCGGACGCCGGGAACAACCGCCTGCTCCTGAGGGTCGATGACGCACACTTCGAACAGCGTGACGAACGTCAACCCGACAACGTCGATCTCATCCGTCAGGGGATCACCATGAAGTCCGGCGTCTTCCCGATGTCGCTTCAGAAGCTCTTGGACCGGAAGCGTCGCATGAAACCGCTCAGCTCCCATACGATCGGCGAGTTGTTCGCCGAACTTGCCAAGCCCGATTGTCCCCGTCGGTTGGCCTATCAGGTTGAGGTGAGCAAGCGCTTCTCCCTTTCATTGGCGGCCCTTTCATTCGCGCTGATCGCAGTTCCGCTGGGCATCACCGCCCACCGCAAGGAGACCTCCGTGGGTTTCGCCCTGAGCCTGGTGATCGCCTTCGGTTATTTCTTCTTCATTATCATCGCCGACACCCTGCGCGAGAACCCCAATGCCATGCCGGTCCTCCTGATTTGGCTCCCCAACATCATCTTCACCGGCCTCGGGGTTTGGCTCTTTGCCCGACTGGCGCGCCGTTGATCATTTTTTATGAACGAAAGCGCCGAGATCAGCGGGGGGGATGGAACACAGGAGGATATCCTGAGGAAACTTGCGCACGGCGTGGCCTCCGGACGCGCGGCCGATTTCATCAATGACATGCTCGAGACCACGATGAGGCTCGGCCGCGATAACGCCTCCCTTGCCGACCTCAAGCTCATGAGCAGGTCGATGAGGGAGATGCGCTACGCAGCCTCGGTTTTTCGGAAATACCCCGAAGTCCGAAAGGTCGCGGTCTTTGGCTCCGCACGCACCCGCGCGGATGAGCCCGACTTCCAGTTGGCGCGCGAATTTTCCCGAAGGATCGTGGAGGAGAACTTCATGCTCATCACCGGTGGCGGAGACGGCATCATGGGTGCCGCCCAGCAGGGTGCGGGAGCGGAGAAGAGCTTCGGCCTCAACATCCGGCTACCCTTCGAGCAGAGTGCCAACCGGGTCATTGCAGGAGATCCGAAGCTGATCAATTTCAACTACTTCTTTGCCCGGAAGCTCAGCTTTGTGAAGGAGACATCAGCTTTCGTCCTTTTCCCGGGAGGCTTTGGCACGATGGACGAGGGATTCGAGGTGCTCACACTGCTCCAGACGGGCAAGACCTCGATCGTCCCGATCATCCTGATGGACCGTCCCAATGGGTTCTATTGGGAAACCTGGCGACGGTTCCTCGACAACGACATCCTCGAACTCGGCCTCATTTCCCGTTCCGACTTCCACCTCTTCACCATCACCCATGACGTGGATCGTGCCGTCGAGGAGATCAAGCACTTCTACAAAGTATTCCATTCCTACCGTTGGGTGCGAGATGAGATGGTCATTCGGATCCATAAAAGGATCACCCCTCAGGCGCTGGAAAATCTTAACCAGCAGTTCGACCATCTGCTCTCCACCGGGCACATCGTCCAGAGGGATGCCCTTCCCGAGGAGGCGGATGATCAAGCGGTCTCCGCTCTGCCTCGGTTGGTCCTCACGCCGCACAAGAGGGAGTTCGGCATGATCCGCCTCCTTCTTAATGCGATCAACGACTCCGCCGTTATCGATCATCCATCCCCGGAGCGCTCCCCGCTACCCGATCTCGCGTGTTGAAGAGGCCGTTTTTCACCGTTAGAGTGCACGCTTCATGAAAAAATCGGCGGCCGTTTCTCTTTACGACACCACCCTGCGCGACGGAACGCAGGGTGAGGGGATTGCTTTCAGCCTGCTCGACAAGATCCGCATCGCCGAAAAGCTTGCGGCATTCGGAATGGATTACATCGAGGGAGGATGGCCCGGATCGAACCCCAAGGATCTGGCGTTCTTTGCCGAAGCCCGTAAGCACGATCTCGGCAAGACCAAGCTTGCGGCCTTCGGCAGCACGCGCCGTGCGGGGATTGCGGCCTCCGAGGATCCGCAGATCGCCCAGTTGCTGGAGGCCGGAACGCCGGTGGTCACCATCTTCGGGAAAAGCTGGAAACTCCAGGTCGATAAGGTTCTGGGAGTTCCCCACGCGGAGAATCTGGCGATGATCCGCGACAGCGTGGCTTATCTGAAGTCCCAAGGCAGGGAGGTCTTTTACGACGCCGAACACTTCTTCGACGGCTACAAGGATGATGCCGAATTTGCCATGGCGACGCTTTCCGCCGCCGCGGATGGGGGGGCTGACGCCTTGGTTCTCTGCGATACCAACGGAGGTACGATGCCCGATGAGATTGCCTCGATCACGGCCGCGGTGAATGACAGGTTTCCGGGTAAAGTAGGCATCCACACCCACAACGACTGCGGGATGGGGGCGGCCAATGCCCTTGCCGCAGTCGGTGCGGGAGCGATCCAGATCCAGGGGACGATGAACGGCTACGGTGAACGCACCGGCAACTGCAATCTCACGACAGTCATCCCGTGCCTGCAGCTCAAGTTGGGCATTCCCGTCGTTCCCGACCTCACCCGCCTCCGAGAGGTTTCCCTTTTCGTCGATGAGTTGGCCAATTGCCATCCTGATGTCCGCGCCCCATTCGTTGGGAGCACCGCGTTCGCCCACAAGGGGGGGATGCATGTCAATGCGGTTGCAAAGACCGCAGCCGCCTACGAGCACATCGAGCCTGCTTCCGTCGGCAATCACCAGAACATCCTTGTTTCCGAACTCTCGGGCCGCAGCAACATCCTGCTCAAGGCGGAGGAACTGGGTCACTCCCTCTCTAAGCAGGACCCCGCCGTTCTCCGGGTGCTGGAGAAGATCAAGGCCTTGGAATCAGAGGGCTACGAGTTCGAGGCGGCCGATGCCTCGCTTGAACTGCTCATCCGGAAGGAACTCGGCCGCCACAATCCGCTCTTTGAACTGAAGGGATACCATTGCAACTTCCGCCGCGGTGCGGAGGGCTCCTCCACGACTTGCACGGCGACCGTTTCCATCCGTGACGGAGATCACGCCCTGGAGATGACCGCCGAGGGGGATGGCCCGGTGAATGCCCTCGATGCCGCCCTGCGCAAGGCTCTCCAGCAGCTCCATCCCTGGATCTCCGGCATTTCGCTATCCGATTACAAGGTGAGGATCGTCGACGGGGGGAGGGGAACTGCCGCCCGCACGCGCGTGCACATTCTCTCGAGCGAGGGATCCGAGTCGTGGGGTACCGTCGGTGTTTCTGACAATATCATCGAGGCGAGCTGGATGGCACTCGTGGACTCCCTGGAATTCCGCGCCTCGAAGCGTTCAGTAACCGCTGAATAAATCGCTGAGGCGGTTGTGGGAAGGAACGTATGACCGTGGGGAGAGTAGGTTGGACTGCAACAGTGAGTCTTGTGCGTGCAGGAGTGCTTTGAGATACGCAAGGAATTAAACCCGGATTGCGCAATAGAGCGGTGTTGACAGGTTTGAGCGGTTCACCCGGATGGTGAGTCCCTAAAGGGTTAAAAGCGTTACACCGTTAAAAGGTTACAAGGGGCTGAAGTCCGAGGCCGGATGGAACTCATGCAGGCATCTTTTGACGACGCTTTCCCTGACATTCCCCTCCCGAATCTCGTGTCAGGGATCTCCCGGATCCTTGTTGACGCCACTTGCCTCCCGGCAAGCGGTGGCGCCCTTTGGGTCCCGCATGCGCGGGATCTTACGCGGCTCTTCCCAGAGCCTTGTTTGTAACATTTTCACTTTTTAACTCCTTTAACGCGGCCTCCCATGATCTCAGCTATTCCCAATGCAAATTCTGGGTTTAATCAGCGCTTCGCTAGGCGAGATTTTTACTCCCCCCATCTTTGGCGAATCATCAGGATGCGCTGCACGTCCATTTCGCGAAGAGTGGGGAGGGTCATTACTCGGAGCAGGACGTGCAGGAAGGCATCGCGGGCCTTCAGCAGATACCCGATCAGGCGAACCATGCGACGATTTTCAAAGAGTCGGGAGCTTTACTGTAAAATCCGCAACGAGTTGATTAAAAGGAGACATGGGGCAGAATTCCATTTTCATCTTGGCCTGTAGTGCTCCATGGAAATAGAGCCGTTGGTACCTGATGGCATGTCACGTTTTGTCGTATCTTTTACCTAATGTCTAAATCAGTCCTCATAAAATCACTCCCGATCCTAGTGGTTTTGCTTTCGTCAATCGTGGTGCTGTGGAAATTGCATCGCACTCCCAAGTCGGTTCCGCCCGCGGAGATGCGCGACGAGCGAATCCAGCTCGGGGTGATCTACTCCTCGTGGGGTGGGAATAAATATTTGAATGAGTTTGACGACATGGCGGCCCGACTGGGATGGGAAGTCACACATATGGAGAACAAGGATGTCGGGAAGTGGATTGAACACCTCTCACGCTTCCAAATCATCATCGCGACCACCGCAATGGTCGACAATGCTCCCGAGATGGCACCATACCGTGAACAGTGGAACCGCTGGATCGACGCGGGAGGTGTTCTGGTCGTCGTAGACGCCAATTATCCCCAAGTGCTGGCAAAGTGGCTGTGCACGCTCGGAGGAGAGGAAGTCGCCCTGAATGCCAGGGGTGTCAATCCCCATGACACCTCGGCGAACCCTACGACCCTGCAGTGTGATACGGCCACAGGACTCCTGATTTTCCCTAATGACATGCGGCTTTACCTCAAGGGAAAGTGGGAAGGCACCTGGTCGCGCTTTTTCTCCTGGGGAAAGGAGTGGCGGAGCCTCGTCAGCGTCGGTTCCGACGGGAGCCTCATGCTCATGAGGGAACAGGGCAAGGGTGCTGTCATCGCAACGTGCTACTCTGCGTTCGATAAGGAAAAGGAGAAGCCGAACGCGTATCGTTTGTTTGAAAACATCATGACCCGCTTCACCTTCAAAAAAGCGGGACTCGTTGTCAGGGCGGTTGAGGTTGGCCCAGCCGACCCCGGAGATCATGAAATGCGCTGCGTGCTGAAGGGGGAGGGCATTCCCATCACGCCGCATGCCGCGTCGGAGTATCGCGCGACGTTGTTTGCCCATCGGGATGGCCGTTTGGCGGAAAGCAGCCAGCCGACCCGCGGCCACCTGGAAGGTGATGAACTCGTCTTTCAAATCCCTTATCGGGTGGACCAGCGAGGACAACTCACCCTGCAGTGCGTGGTCAGTAAAGATGATCGCCGCATTGGTTCGCTAAGCCAGGTCCAGGAGATCCCGTTGCAGATGATCAATCTGCAACCCTATAACCTGCATCCCAATCCCGGACATCCGTTGATTTCCTTTGGTTGCCGGCTCTCGCCCGACAACGGCATCAGGCCGGCAGATTGCACGCTCCGTATCGCCATTGACGGCGTTGAGGTTTCCGAACGGAAGGCCCCGGCGGTAACGGCCGATTTTTGTCTTCCCTGCCCAGGGCTTGAGAACGGCAAGCATTCCCTCACCGTGAGCCTGCTTCATCGGGGGAAAGTGCTTGCCGAAACCGGCTTCCCTTTTGATCAGACCGAGCGGCCCATGGTTTATTACCGGCCCGACGGCGTGTTTGTTGTGCGCGAGGCCCCTTTCTTCCCGCTGGGCTGGTATCACGTCTCCTGGGCCACCGATGCGAATGACAGAACCAAGGCGATGCGGGCCATCGGAGAAGCGGGCTACAATTTCATCAGTGCTTCCATGCGGGCCGAAGATTTTCCGGGGGGTTGGCAGGCTTTCCTGACGGATGCCCGTGACCACGGGGTGATGGTTTTGACGGAAACCAAGTTGGATTGGAAGACCTGCATTCCGGCCCTGAAAGACAATCCGGCTCTTTTTGGCTACACGGCAGCAGACGAGCCGGACGGCGGAGGGACGTATCCGCCCCAAGTCACCGGCCTGCATGAAAGCTTAAAGCAGTCTGATCACGACCATCCTACATGGGCCACCCTGAGCGCCGAAGATTCGCAGGAAAAATATGTCGGCCTAGTGGATATCGTCGCGCCGGATCCCTACCCGTATTTAACCACCAGCAATGAGGAATTCCGCGATCAACTGCACGTGTTTCGAATCGTCAAAAAAGCGGCAGCACTGGCGGAGGCGCGAGGCACCACCTGCATGGCCGTGCTCCAGTGTTTCGGCGGCTACGAGGTCTTCACGTTGCCTACCTTTGCCCAAGTTCGCAGTATGACTTACCAGGCCCTGTTGGCCGGTGCCAAGGGGATAGTCTACTACACCTTCAACGACTCGGATCTGGTGAATAACATCCACCGGTTCCGGATGGAAGAGCATCCGGACCTCTGGGAGGAGATGAAGCGAATTCCCTCCGAAATTCAAACCCTTCATCCGGCTCTGTTCCAAGGGACCCGTTTCAACGTGGAGACCGCGCTTCCTCGGAGTGTTTATGCCGGCGGCTGGATCCTGCCGGACAAGTTGATCGTCTGCATCGGTAATGATTCCAATAATAATCCGCAGGAAGTCACGATTCCCTTGCCAGTAAGCACAGACGGCCAACCGTGCCCTCTTTTTGGCGGCGATCCCGGGAACTTTATGCTGAAAAACCAACAATTGATCGGCACGCTCAAGCCCATGGAAACGCTGGTTTTTGAAATTCCTCGAAAATAAACCTCCGAGTGCACCGCTTTGGGAACAGCAATTTCCCCCCTGGCATGTCATGCCTTTACAGCGGAGAGGCATTCACCCACACACAGATTCCCACTGAATAAACGCCCTGCCCAATCATGTCCGATTTCACTATCCCCATCACCGATACCCAAGCCAAAACCATCGTGTTTGCCGGCCCCGCAAACACTGGTGCCGATGCCATGCCAGTCCTTCGCGAAGCACTCGGGGAACTCTCCCGACGGGGAGGGGGACGCATCGAGTTTTCACCCGGCCGATACGACTTTTGGCCGGATCGGGCTTTCGAGAAATACCTCTTCGTAAGCAACAATGACGAGGGGCTGAAGCGGATAGCCTTCCACCTGGAGAATCTCTCCGAAGTCGAAATCGACGGACAAGGTGCCGAATTCATTTTCCATGGTTTCCTGACTCCCTTTGCAGTGGAAAACTGCTCCGGGGTGACCCTGCGGGATTTTTCGGTCGACTACGCCCGCCCGTTCAGCAGCGAGGGCGAAATATTGGAAGTGGAGCCAGATGCGATCACGGTTCGGTTCCCGGAGCAGCATCCTTATCGGATCGAGGGCGATGAGTTGGTCTTTTTGGACGAGGATGGGATCCGTTACCCGTGGGGTCGGTTGCTTGAGTTTGATCCCGTGAAGCGGGAGCCGGCCTACATGGCCCTGGACTACTGGGGAAAATCCTTTGTGATCAGCGGAATGATCCCTGCGGACGAGAAGGGGTCTTTCCTTTCCGCCTTCCGAGCCAGCGACCGAGGGGAGCGACGGGTCCGGGTCGAAGTTCCGGGAATCCGGGCAACGGTCGGCCACGTGATGTATTTCGGGCCCGATCATCGCCGCGTGCCGGGGCTCTTTTTCCAGAAATGCTCCGGCGTCTCGGTCGAGAATGTCACGGTGCACCACTCCGGTGGCATGGCGGCTATTGCCCAGCAATGTGACTCCCTCTCCTTCACGAACTACCGTGTCCTCGCGAAGGCGGGAACAGGTCGCATCGTGAGCGCCACAGCGGACGCGACCCACTTTGTCAATTGCACGGGAAA
>JBIIGI010000076.1:0-11646 GCA_044236545.1 Chthoniobacterales bacterium | reverse complement strand
GACCCGGTATTCCTAAGGCTCGGGTGTTCCGCAGATGATTGCTCGGTGGTTCGGCACCCGCCTTTTCCAGCCTCTTTTTCCTGAGTTCTTGAGTTCCATATTCCTTACCTCTTGTTTTGTTACTTGGAAAAAGGTTTCCCCCATCACCACCGGCAGCTTTCCCTCTGGATGCGTTCAAAGGGCTAAAAAATAGACCCTCTCCGGCGTGTACCGACCCCTCTGAAAAGTTGCTCCCAATCGGGAGCACCAGGGACGTTTTTTCCGTTCAGGGTGCTACGGATGGATACCTCCACTAACCGGCCGGCGTCAGATCTTTTGCACAGCGGAATCCGACATGACTGCTACCCGTGTCGGGGGGCGTGCCGCGCCTTGCGGAGGGGCGGTAGCTTTCGCAGTAGTCGGGATGGCAGAGAAAAGACCCACCCTTGGTGACCCGTCGCTCCGCACCCGGAACCATGGGTGGCGAGGGGTCACCGGGGATGACAGTTTCGCCCTGCGTGGTTTTGGGCCCGGCGGGGTCACAACAAACCATGCCACCTTGGGCTTGCAGGGCATGGGTATCGGCGCGGTAGAGGTCGCTGCACCAGTTCCACACATTGCCACCCATGTCATAAAGCCCGTAACCATTCGCCGGAAAGGATCCGACAGGCGAGGTGCCGACGAAACCATCCGAAGCGTCATTGCTGCACGGGAATCGTCCGGTCCAGCGATTCAGCATGAAGCGCCCGCCGGGTCGCTCCTCATCGCCCCATGCATAGCGTTTTCCGCTGCCCCCTCCGATCGCCGCAAACTCCCATTCCGCCTCGGTGGGAAGGCGTTTCCCCGCCCAGGCGGCGTAGGCATTCGCATCCTCCCAGGCGATGTGCACCACTGGGTGGTTCTCCCTGCCGGTGATGTTGCTGCCGGGGCCTTTTGGGTGACGCCACGAAGCGCCATTCACCCATCGCCACCACAACGACATATCCCGCAAATCCACAGGCCCCGGGGTCGGATAGAAAACCAGCGAGCCCGGGGCAAGCATCTCGGCGGGAGGCTTGGGAGTGCCCGGCGGGACTTGTTTTTTCAATTCCTCCCAATCAACGGGCCGCTCGGCCACAGTGACATAGCCCGTGGCCCTCGCGAATCTGGCAAACTCGGCATTCGTCACGGGATGGACATCCATGAGGAAGGGTTTGACCTTCACCCGATGCTCCGGTCTCTCGTTAGGGAAAGCATATCCGGCATCGGAACCCATCATGAATTCCCCGCCGGGAATCAGGACCATGTCACAGGTAAGTATGGAAGAATGGCACCACGCCATGCACAGCATCACCGACACGATCATGGTAAGGAATGCCTTCATCGTCTTTGGCAACGGGAGCGGGGAATGCGCTACTCCGAAAAGATCGATCGCCAGTCCTTCCGCATATCAACGACGACCCATCCTCGCTGGGGTGCGTCGGCAAGGGCTGTCACAAGCTTCCCGCTGCTCCGCGGGTTGGCGTCGTAGACATATTCCCTCTCGGCGTCGGTGTGATGGACAAGAAGCCCGAGGGATGGAAGCGGATTCCCGATCGTAGTGTATTCCAGCATCGCCTTGTCCCCGTCACTGTTGCCAAAAGCGGCAATCGGCCGGCGTCCGATGAATTGGTGGATGGACTCGGGTTTTCCGGCACCATCATCCACAAAGGGACGGTTCATGGTTTTGACGAGCACGGGGCCGCTTTCCTTCATTTCATACACCACGTCCGTGTGGGATCCGATGACCTGCTCGGGTACGACGCCGTAAAGCCGCTCGCTGAAGACACGCATGAAATCCAAGCCTCCCCCGGAAACAATATAGGTTTTGAATCCGTTCGCCCTCAGGTAGGACAACACCTCCAGCATCGGCTGATACGCAAGCCTATCAAAGCCTCTGTTAAAGCGGGGATGAATGGCAGTGGCGAACCAACGGCGGACGTTTTGATCGAATTCCCCCGTAGTCATGCCCGTTCCGGCAACGAAGATGATATGAAATAAGCCTTTGTAGTGATCCCGTAGAAGCACCTTGAGATCACCCGAAAGCGCGGCCTGAATATACTCATCCGATTTCCACTCGGGATGATCGGGTAGCCGTCGTTTCAGTTCATCAATCGTGAACGAAATCTGAAAAGGGAGCGGATTTTCGGGCCAGAGCGTACCGTCATTGTCGAATACCGCGATCCGCTCAGAAGAAGGAACAAAACTCCCCCCCTTTTCGTCGGTCACTTTCTCCACGAAGGCGATGATGGCCCTCTTTGAAGCGCCCTCATTCCAGGATGGCAGGGGCTCGCCCGCATGGGCCGACAGTGCGGACCATAGAATCCATCCCAGTGCAAAAAGGGCGCGGCGGATCACCGGGAGAGTCATTGCTTACTCATGCACCGCGGTCACCGACTCCATCACGCGGTCAAGATTGAAGCTGCCCGGCTTTTGACGCGGCGGGAACTCGCGGAAGCTCTGCAGCCATCCCCCCACATAACTGGCGGCGGGAGCGATGACAAACATGTGGTCCAGGTACCAGCGCTGGTATCCCATGCCGATGTCGGGAGCGAGCTCGAAGGGGTCCATGCGCAGATTGGTGACCATCGGCGCACGCAGTGCCTCGAAAGGATGAAGCCAGACATTCATGCCGTGCGCGTTTTGCTTCAGGAAGGTGATCTTCCAGTTTTCGTAGCGAAGGGCCGCCACATTGCCGTCGTCGGTCCAATAGATGAATTCCTTGCGAGGCCACGGAGCCTCCCCCTTGAGTGCGGGCAGGAGGTTGTTGCCATCGAGGTGCACCTTGTAGCTCGAGTCCCCAACCTTGAGCCCCTTGAGCAGATCCTCCTTCACCGTGGAATCACCCGCAGCGGCCAGAAGCGTCGGCAGCATGTCCTCATGGGCCCCGATGTCGTTGATCACGGTGCCGGGCTTGATGACGCCAGGCCAGCGGATGAAGGTCGGCACACGGTATCCGCCCTCCCACTGGGTATTTTTCTCCCCTCGGAACATCGTGGTTCCTCCGTCGGGCCAGGTGAAAGACTCGGCGCCGTTGTCGCTGGAATACATCACGATGGTGTTGTCCTCGAGGCCGAGTTCCTTGAGTTTCGCGAGCAACTCACCCACATGCGCGTCGTGCTCGACCATACCGTCCGCATAAATGCCGAGACCCGTCATGCCATCGGACTCCTTCTTCAGGTGCGTGAAGATGTGCATGCGGGTTGAGTTCCACCAGATGAAGAAGGGCTTCCCTTCCTTGGCGGCGCTCTCCATGAAGGCGAAGGTCTTTTGGTTGACCTCGTCATCGATCGTCTCCATCCGTTTCTTGTTGAGCGGGCCCGTGTCCTTGATGGAACCGTTGGCAAAGCTGTGAATGACACCGCGCGGTCCGAACCTCTTCTTGAACTCGGGATTCTTCGGATAGTCGGGATTCTCAGGCTCCTCCTCGGCATTCAGGTGATAGAGATTCCCGAAAAACTCGTCGAATCCATGGCTGGTCGGGAGCATGTCATCCCGATCACCGAGATGGTTTTTTCCGAACTGTCCGGTGACATATCCCCGGGCCTTCAGCAAGGTCGCGATGGTCGGATCCTCTTTTTTCATCCCCTCGGCCGCACCCGGGAGGCCGACTTTGGTGAGACCGGTGCGGATCGGCGACTGGCCGGTGATAAAGGCCGCACGACCCGCCGTGCAGGATTGCTGGCCGTACCAATCGGTGAAATACGCCCCCTCGTTGGCAATGCGATCGATGTTCGGGGTGCGGTAACCCATCATCCCTCGATTGATCGCGCTGATATTGAACTGACCGATATCGTCACCCCATATCACGAGGATATTGGGCTTTTTCTGCTTCTCGGCTGCGGATGCCGATCCTGAAGCGAGAGCGAGGCCAAGGACGGCGAGAAAGATTTGCGCTGGAGAGTATGGAAACTTCATGAGTGATGGAAGGGTATCAAAACTACAAACTCATGAATAGAGGTCTTTGAAAAGGGAGCCGACTCTGGACTCGCTTGGGAATTGTCCCCGAGAAAAAATATCAGAACGAAGGAGGGCCTTCTCTCAAGGCATGATAAAAATCCTCTTGATGAACCCTCTTCAGCTTTTGCGGAGCGGAATCTTCCGCCCCCTCCAGAATGCGGCCACCAGTTCAATATCTCCTGCGGCCTACTGTCCTAGGGTCCCTTGGCTTTCCGATCAGAGCGTGCGGTGCTTCGCCGACTCCTGGTCCTGCTTGTAGGCCCTCAAAGCCTCCTCGAATCGGGGAGGGAGTTGGAGGGATCCACTGCCGGAAGAGAATGAGTAGTTCCAGTTGTCATCACCCTCGGTGAAGGAGAGAGGCAGTCCGGTCGAGGCGTCGATCCAGGCCTCCTTGATGACGATGACGGCCGTCTTTGTCCCGCCGGGTGATGGGGAGGCTGATGCCGGGGGCGTCGTTATCGCCTGGGCGGCGGGCTTGGCATCTCCGGTGGAGGACTGCAACGACTTGAGGATGGTCATGTCCTTCCTCCGCCTCGGCTTGGTCGGCACGGCGGTGGTGGCGGTGATCCGATAGACACGGTAGAGTCTGTCGTTCCTGGTTTCGGTTCCGGCCAGGAGTGAGGGCTCGATCCAATCCAGTTCGGGAAAGTCGTTTTTCTTGTAACCCCCCCCGCTAGCGTTCGCGGCGATGAGGGCCGGGTCGACCAAGCCGACCGGGCCCGCGGTGTCGATCACATTGATGTCCGGGGGACCGTCCGGTGTGGGGAACTCGGCAAGACAGAGCGGCCCGATCCACCAGGCGTCCTGGACCTTTCCATCGCTCCACTTGCGGAGGATGCGGCGCGTGGTGCCGGCCTTCTCGACCTGGATCTGCTCGAGGAAGGAGGGCTTCGCTCCGGTCGTCGGGCCTCCCTGCATGGCACCCATGCCCTGGGCGGCGCCTCCCGCCTTGGCCGCGCGATCCTCCTTCCGCCTGATGAGGATGGTCCAGGAGGAGTTCGCCGGGGCCTGGGCCATGCAGGGGGCGGGTGCCTTGGGTGCCGGCGTCGGTGGAGGTGCCTGTTGCGCCCTCAGCAGGGAGGGCGCGAGGAGAAGGACCAGGATCGGGAGGAGTTTCGGAGGTCTCATGCTATTCAGTCTCATGCTATTCATTGACGGATTCCATGGAACGGGCCACCACGCGTCCGGTGAGGCGGTCGATGGCCGCGTGCAGCCAACTCCGGCGCTCACCCTCGACAAGGAAATCCCCCGCCCCGCCGGCACTGTTGGGAGGGAACTTTCCGGCCTGTGCGATCACATCGATCATCACATTCCAGGTGCGCGTGTTGCCGACATCGGCGAGGGCGCGGACCACGGATTCGCGGCGGGCCTTGATCGAGGCGTCCGCGGGATTATTGGCGAAGTTCGTCACGGTCAGCGCCGGGGCGACACGTGTCGCCAGCTCGCTCCTGTGGAGCAACGGGGCGGCGGCCGTGGCATTGGTCACGGTCCTGGCCACGGAGTCAGCCTCCGTGGTTGCGGCCAGGACGGAGGACGCGTCGAGTTCATCCTTGAGCACACCGGCCAGCACGGCCCTGAGGGCGGGTTGATTTGCGGAGTTGGGATTGATGACTCCGGCGGTCACGCCGGAGATGGGGGACTCGGTGAGGCAGAAGGTGTCGAGCAGGGCGGCATCGGCGCTGTTGGCCGTGAAGAAGTCGATGCTCCTGCAGGGGAGGTCGCGGAAGGCATACCCCATCTCGGCCACGGAGCGGAAGGGACGGTCGAGCATCACGGGACGGCTGGGAAGCCCCCGTGCGGCATTGACCTGTTCGAGAGGTTGGCCCCATCCCGCCGTGGAGTTGGACGCATAGGCCGCGTCACCGTTGCGGAGGATGTTATCGTTGTCACGATAGAAGGTCGGGAGGGTGGTCCTGTTCTCGGCCAGATAGGCGAATCGGTAGCAGGGGGTTCCATCAGGACCATTGGCCAGCGGACTCGGCCCCCATGAGGAGGGAGGGGCACCGTTTTGCTGGAATGGAGCGCCGTAGGGGAGTCCGGCAAACTGCGTGTCCACCGTGGCCGTGGAGTCGGGCCGGGAGGTCATGAAGAGGGCGTCCTGGTAGGTCGGCCCCGTCCAGGTGGGATTGCCGGTGCGCGCATGGCAATAGTTCAGAAAAAGACCAAAGCGGGAAGAGCGGGCATCGGCTGCCTGAAAATAGATCGCCGGTGAGGTGGGATCGCCCACCGGACGGTTACCACCCCCGTCCCAATCCCCCCAATTGATGCTCTGCCACGATGAGTAGTTCACCCAGCTTCCAGCCGGATCCTGATACTGGAGAAAAAACGACAAGAATGAGGTGACATTCATCATTGCTCCGTAGCAGGGATTCCAGACACTCCCCAGGTAGTTCCCGTAGGTAGCTGTACCGCAGGTGACTTGACCCGCGTAGAAGCCGACGAACTGGACCGAGCCATCGGTGACACTGTTATTTCCCGAGGAGGTGACATTGGCTCCGGCCACCCTCTGGGTGAGCAGCGTGGGCCAGGTGAAGAGGTTCGTGTTCCCGGAGGGAATACTGAACTGCAGGGGGGGGGTGGTGGCGGGGTTGGTGCTGAGGAGCGGGCCAAGGGCATTTTTCAGACCATTCGGACGAGTGGCGGGAGCCGTGATGCTGGCATCGGTGTTGCGGTTGACTCCCGGTGTGCTGGGGGGCTGAAACGCACCGTAGTTATACACATTCGGCGCCTTGTTGGCATCCTCGAGCGAGCCTACGGATATCCTGACACGCCCCCTGGCGAGCACGCGGAAGTTGGTCGGGGCGTTGGTGTTCGCCTTCGGGCGGTGGGGATTGAAGAGCTCCATGAGAAAATAGCCACGGTTGTTTCCGGGATCCGTGGTGAGGCGGTAGTATTGTGAGAACAGGCGGTTGAAATACGGGAGGTTCTCGATGCCGGCGTAATCGTTACCGTTGAAGTTGATTCTCACGGGATAGGAATCCCCGTCGTATTGGTCGATGATGTTTGCCCCGATCTGGATGATCTGGTCATCCGTGTAGGCATCAAAGATGGTGGAGTTGGGCATCCAGGATGTGCCCGCAGTCCTGCCGAGCGATCCGCTCAGGATCGAGGCCTTGAGCAGTTCGAAGAAGTTCGGTTCGCGACCGCTGACCGAGCCGAGCGTGGCGATGGAGGTGAGTGCCGTGGAACCGGAGGGACCGGCGTAGCGCCATCTGTCGATGCTCCAGACCAGACCGAAGTCGCGCTGGATGGTTGCCGCCGTCGCGGCTGACGGAGCGCCATTCAGCAGGGTCGTGGTGCCGGTGGTATTGACCCCCGTCCGACCGATCCCGGCCAAGCGTGAGAGGGGGAAGCGGGTCTTGAGCAGGGGTTCGCCTATCTGTGAGGTCGTGCCGTCGGCACGGGTGAAAGCGCTCGCCACGCGGACATTCGGCAGGAAGCGGTTGGCCGCGGCGGCAGAGTCGCGGTTGGCGGCATAATCGACTGCGGTGCCGGAGGCATTGGTGGGACTCCAACTCGGGGAGTTCAGCGTGCGGGTGAAGGTGGTCAGGTAGGGGAGTGCGTTGGTGGTGATCCCGTAGGCACCGCTACGCGCCAGCGTGATGAGGTCCTGCCGGTTGAGGAGGTTGCGGTCGCCGGGGCGGGGGGTGAGGAAGCCGTTGGTCGCGGCGGCGCTCACGTTGGTCACGTAGCTGATAGCGGTGGCGGCGCTGTTGGTGTTCCTCCACTGGACAAAGGTGTTCATGTTGGCGGCGCTCGTGATCCCGGGGATCACGGAGAGGTCGGCACCGGCAAGGGCCCCCTTGAGGATGGAGAGGTTGGCTCCAGAGACACCGGAGGGATAGCCCGAGACATTCACATCGAGCAGGCCACCCTGGTCGTAGAGATTGTAGGCAAAGCGGCCGATCACATTGGAGGCAGTGGCGGCGGTGACGGCGTTGGTGACGCTCCCGTCCCTGTTGAGGTAGATCCAGTTGGGGAGCTGAGTGGTCGTTGTGAATCCCCCTCCCCCGAGCAGCATCGGGGCGTTCCAGCGGTTCGCGCCGACAAGGCGGCCGTTTCTGGAGGGGGTGGCGACCCCGTGCGAGGAGGCGTTGGTGTCGGCGGAGTTATTCGGAACACTCTGGCGGACGAGGTTGACGTAGTTGGTGTCGTTGGTGCTGACGCCCGCCGAGAGGAGGCGCCGAGGGATGGCGGAGGCGGGGTTGGTGGAAAAATAGACGACGAAGCCGTTGTTCGTGGTGGCGATGGAGTTGGTGGCGATCTCGAGGAGCAGGCGGCCGACCGCGTAGTCTGCCCCGCTCTCGGCCACCTGCGCGGCCAGGGTCTGATTCACACGGGATGCCTCGACCGTGCGGTTGCCGGTGGCCCGGGTGAAGAAGGCCACCGCCGCCACGGTGACCAGCACGATGAGGCAGAGGGTGATGACGAGCGCCATGCCGGAGCTGGAACTGCGGATCGGCAACTTCCGATTGGCGATCGGGGATCGGTGATCGGCGTATCGGGTTCGCGGATTGAGAATCTTTTTCATGACGGGGAAGCTCCTGCGGCAGGCCGGCATGGAGGAGTGATTCCGGCCGGAAAGGGACGAGTCTTCACTCGAAAACCGAACATTGAACATCGGCAATTTCATGGGAGGGGGATGGTTTTGTTAAGGACTCGGATGGCCGACTTGATCCGTCCGGGGACCGCGGCGCCGTCGATGGCAGATCGAAGTCCGTTCACATCGGTGGCGCCGGAGAGCGCAGTCCCGACGGCGGTCACCCAGGAGGCGTTGTTGGTCAGGAGCCGTCCGTTCTGGTCATCGATCGAAACAATCCAGACATCCATGGCCCGGGCGCGGTTGGTGCGACCGCCACCGAAGGATGGGGAGCGGGTAATCAGTGCGTTCCAGCCAGAGGGAGAGGTGATGCCGTTGTAGCTGTTGGTAGCCCAGTTGCCGGAGGGGGGGGTGTTCAGGGGAAATGCGTTGGTCCCGTCGGCGAGGATGCGGGCCTGAAAGGCAAGGATGCCCCGGGCAAGGGGCTCGACGGGGGTGATCGTGGCCGCCGAGGCGGCGTCGGCAAGCGGATTGGTCCCGGAGAAGGTGGAGGAGCCGTAGGAGCGGATGATCTGGTTGGAGGAGTTCGTCGAGTATCGGACGGCAAGGTAACGGTGGCCGGTCGCCCCGTTCGTGCCGCGGCGCGCCGCAAGCAGGGCGAAGCTGTTGGAGGACCCCGCGGTGGGGATGAGGATCGAGGAGTTCTCGGAGATGACGGCGTTGCGGAGGTCGGAGGCGATCACGTCCATCACCCTGCGGGCGGAGCCGACGGCCTCCATCTGCTGGTTCTGGACCCGTGTGGAGTCGAGGATCCCGTTGAGGATCTGCAGGAGCAGGACCAGGACGAGGGCCATGATCGCGGTGGCGGTGAGAAGCTCGACCAGGGTGAAGGCGGCCACTTGGCGGTTGGGGATGTTCAAATGCCGAATGTGCATGGTTCTTATGGGTCGACGGGGGGCAGAGGCAATGCGCCCAAAACATCCAGGCAGCGGTGGAACAATGCCATGGTCCGATCCTTCGGCCCTTGCCCTGTCATGGCAGTCATGGAAGTCCCGGCGTGAGGTTCTGCACATCAGGCCTCCCCCAATCCAGAATCCGAAATCCAAAATCCAAGATGTCTTCATGGCTTGGGAAGGAACTGGATGCCTGAGGTGACGGAGCCGTCGGCGGTCTTGCTCCAGGAAGCACCTCCCCAGACAGCCTGGGGAGGCCATGCGACGGAGATGAGGGCCCTGCCGGGGATGGTCGTGCTGAGCGGCGGCGTGATCACCACGACGGCCTTCAGGCGCGCGCTGAAGTTGTTAGCCGCTCCACCCTCGAGTGTCAGGTTGTTCAGGTTGATGGTGGTGGCCGCGCCACCGAGGGTGTAACCGATCCCCTGCCCCGCGATGCTGTTGCTGTATGTGGTGGCGGAGCCGTTCGTGGAGGCATTCCGCACGGCATCGGCGATGGCCCCCAGGACATTGGCCGCCGCGGCCTGCTCGTTGGCGTTCTTGACCGTCTTGAGACCGGTGGGCAGGAGTCCGAACACGGCGATCAACGCGAAGGAGACCACCCCGAGCGCGATGACGACCTCGACAAGGGAGAAGGCGGAATGATTTGCGGCTCGCGACCTCCGACTTGCGACTTGCGCGACGGTCACGCCGTCCGCCTTGCCCGGGAGGGGAGCACTGTCGGACGGGAGCATTCGGGAATCGCGGGTCATCATGCGCTTCATTTCCTGTAAAGGGTGGGGATCCCGACACTGCCGTCGATCACGACGGCGATGTCGTTGCCGGTGGCCGCCGTTGTTCCGCGGGACTGTCGGAGGCCGATGGCGATCCGGGGGACAAAACCGTCCGTGGCGGAGGGTGCCGAGTTGGTCATGACTTCGCCAAGCGGCGTGAAGGTGACGGTGCGGCCGGTGAAGGCGCTCGATCCGATGGTGAAGGTCAATCCTCCGGAGAGGGGAAAGGAGGGGGGATTGCCCAGGCTGGTCCCGACCTCACCCGCTCCCCAGCCCGAGGGATCGACGAGCGCCGTGCGCTGGACCAGGATCGCCTTGCCGATCGGCTGGAGGTTGGCCGCCGACGTGTTCGTACCCGAACCGTCCTTGGAATAGACCAGGCCGATACGGAGGTCGAGGTTGCCGAAATTGGTCTGGGGCTGCAGACCGAGCCAGACATAGGTCTGGCGGGCGACGGCCTCACTCCGGGCGAGTTCAACGGCGGCCGCCACCTGGTAGGCCGCCTCGGTGACTCCCCTCGCCTGCCCGATGGAGTTGAAGACCGGGGTGATCGCCGCGGCCAGGAGCACGATGATCGCGACGACAACGAGCAACTCGACCAAGGAGAAGGCATGGGAGGAGTTGGCCGCACTTCTTCCACTTCCGAAACAGGATCCGGGATGGGGCCGGGGGAGCTTCATGAAGCAACAATGGTGTAGAAAAGCCCTCTCTCCAAGGCGATTTTTACGTTCAGGAGAAAGCCGTCAGGGTCTCGATCTCGCAAAGCTCCTCATTTTGAATGAATGAGCGTTCAGGGATAAGGCTGGCATTGCCACGAAAGACACGAAAAGCACGAAGGGGGTCATGAGACTGAGGAATAAGACTCCTTTTTTCCTCCCCTCACCCCTCGGCATTTCGCGACGTTCGTGGTTCCTTCGGGGTTCTCCCTCACTGGCTACGTCTTCACCCACTTCAATCAGCGGGGAGCCCGATTTCTTTGTCTCACCCGAGCCACGGGCGGCGGCCTACTGATCGGCCTGCCACGCCGGTTTGTTGGCGAACACCCACTTGTAGTAATCGGCGCGGATGAGCGAACCGGCGGCCGGTTCGTCGAGGTAGAACTTCGCCTCGGGATGCATCTGGAGGATGGTCGCCGGATTGCTCGCGGTGACCGGTCCCTCGACGGCGCCGGCGATGGCCTCGGACTTCCCCTCCCCGAAGGCGAGCAGGACCACGGAGCGTGTCTCCATGATCGTCCCGATCCCCATGGTGATCACATGGTGGGGGACATCCTCCGGCTTGTCGAAGAAGCGGGCATTGTCCTCGCGGGTGCGCCGGGTGAGGGTCTTGATGCGCGTGCGGGAAGCCAGCGAGGAGCCGTGCTCGTTAAAGCCGATGTGTCCGTCGGAACCGATGCCGAGGACCTGCAGGTCGATGCCCCCGG
>JBIIGI010000075.1:0-11713 GCA_044236545.1 Chthoniobacterales bacterium | reverse complement strand
CGCTGGGTGCGACCCAGTTCATCCCCCATGGAGAGCATGGGAACCCCTTGGCTCAGGAAGAGCAGGGCCATCGCGTTGCGCTGCAGACGGGATCGGAGTTCCCTGACGGCGGGCTCGTC
The DNA here is from genome assembly GCA_044236545.1 of Chthoniobacterales bacterium. Taxonomy (GTDB): domain Bacteria; phylum Verrucomicrobiota; class Verrucomicrobiia; order Chthoniobacterales; family UBA6821; genus UBA6821. The sequence continues at coordinate 11,594 of JBIIGI010000075.1, read as the reverse complement.
GGTCTCCCCCTCAATGCCGCAGTTCCATGAGTAGTTGTCGTTGGCGCCGTCCCTCCCACCCTCGCCGTTCTCCAGATTGCGCTTGGAGTTGTAGGAGTAGAGATCGCGTAGCGTGAATCCGTCGTGACAGGTCAGGAAATTCACGGAGGCGGTCGGCTTGCGTCCCGTGGGGGCGTAGAGATTCGGGGAACCGAGGATCCCCTGAACCATGGCCCCCACGACACCGGCATCGCCTCGGAGGAACTGCCTGGCCGCGTCGCGGAAATGGCCGTTCCACTCCATCCACCGGCCGTAGGACGGGAAGTTCCCAACCTGGTAGAGACCGCCGGCATCCCACGCCTCGGCGATCAGGTCGCAACCGGCGAGGATCGGATCGTGGGCCAGGGCCTCGAGCAGGGGGGGGTTGGAAAGCGGATTCCCATTGCTGTCGCGACCCAGGACTGAGGCGAGATCGAAGCGGAATCCGTCGACATGGAACTCGGAGACCCAGTAGTGCAGGCAGTCGAGCACAAAGCCTCGGACGACTGGATGGTTGCAGTTGAGCGTGTTGCCGCAGCCCGTGTAGTTCGCGTAGCTCCCGTCGGGGTTGAGCATGTAGTAGGTCTGGTTGTCGATTCCCCGGAAGGAGATCGTGGGGCCGCGCTGATCCCCCTCCGCCGTGTGGTTGAAGACCACGTCGAGGATCACCGAGATGCCGGCCGCATGGAGCGCCTTGACCAGTGCCTTGAACTCCGCGACCTGCGTGCCGTGATGGCCGGTTGCGGCGTACCCGCTCTTGGGGGCGTAGAAAGCGACCGTGCTGTAACCCCAGTAGTTGCAAAGCCGGCGACCGGTCGTCGGATTCACGAGCTTGTTCTCGGACTCGTCGAACTCGAAGACGGGCATTAACTCCACGCAATTCACCCCGATCGACTGGAGGTATGAGATCTTCTCGACCATCCCCTCGTAGGTTCCCGGATGACGCACACCCGAGGAGGGATGCCGCGTGAATCCCCTCACATGCATCTCGTAGATGACAAGGTTCTCGACCGGGAGATTGATCGGGCGGTCGTGACCCCAGTCGAAATCCTCGTGCGGCATCCGCGCCCTGTGGGGGTAGATTTCCCCCTCCTGTGGGGGGCGTAGCCAGGAGTCGCGGCCACCGATCTCCCGGGCAAAGGGATCAAGCAGGATCTTCTTGGGGTCAAAGAGATGGCCGGCCTTGGGATCCCACGGTCCCTCCATCCGGAACCCGTACTCCAGTTCCTCGTAGTCGAGGTCGTAAACGATCATCGCGAAGACATCGCCGATCTTGCACTCGGGAGGGAACGGGATCTCGGCGTAGGGTTGAGACTCCCCCTTGCGGAAGAGGACCAGGACGCAGGAGGTCGCATGCGAGGAGAAGATCGAGAAGTTCACCCCGCCGGGAACGTGGCTCGCCCCGTAGGGGAGGGCATGGCCGTAGCGCATCCGGAATCCCCCGTACTCATGGGTATGGTGATAGGCGGCGCGCACAAGGAAACCCTAGCACGCCTTCCGGCAAATGTGGAATCCAGGAAGTCAGGTTCCCGATTTCACGTTCATTGCCCCCTTATCCCGGCGGGATGAGTTCAAACGGAGGGATTCTTGCAATGACCGCCTCACCTTCCTCCGTGATCCCGAGATAAGCTCCCTCCGCCAATGCCCGTCCCGCGGTGGTGTGGTAACTGTTGTAGGAGAAGTGCTCCCCGGGTTCCAGACGCGGGAAACACCCCACAACGCCATCCCCCTCCATGGCGGAGATTGTTCCATCCTCGCCGCGGACGACCCACTTCCGCCCCTTCACCGTCACGGCCCTGTCACTCCCGTTGAGTATGGTGATGTGATAGACGAAGGGATGTGGCTGCTCTGGCGATGCGGGAAGATCCGGAGCATAAAGGACCTGGTCGACCCTCGACTCGAAGCCGTCCAAGAAATGAGGTTTGACGGGTTTGGAGTGCATCGAAAGGGGAGAGTGGGTGAAACGTGACTCGCGGAAAACTTTCAAATGCTCAACACAGCGGCCTTCATGGGTTTCAATCAGCGGTTCCCTAACGTAAAAGAGTGAAGCTTCCGTTGGTATCGCAGGCGAAGCCGGTGATGAAGGCCGCATCCCTCATGCAGAGAAAGGCGATGGGCGTTGCGATCTCATCCGGGGTACCCATTCATCCAATGGGTTGGCCGGGGGCCGTCTAGTCGCAGTGAAAAAGTTCCTCCATGTCAGCCCACCATTCGCCGGGTTGACGCGATTCGACCGGGTTCTGGCATGGTTTGCAAAGTTCCCACCATTCCTGGGTTCTGGGATCAGCAGCCATCTTTGCCGTGTCGGCGGCAAAGTCGCTGCCAACGTATTCAAAATAGGAAAATAAAAATCCATCCTTGTGGTAGATCGAGTAGTTGCGAATCCCGCAGTCGGTGATCTTGGCAAGAATCTCAGGCCAGACGGCTGCGTGGAGGGCCTTGTATTCAGCGTATTTTTCGGGGCGGAGGCGGATGACGGAACCGTGTCGTTTCATGGGTATTATTTCGGGAGGCTTTTAAATGCGATGCTAGATGATGCTCTAAAAGTCTCCAAGGACACAGCCTAAGCAAGCACCGACTCACTTCTTCAAAAAATCAGCTGATTAAATGCCATGATGACCGCAGAGAGCCAGCCGCGGTGCCCTAAACGCAGAACAGCCCGCAACCGTTTCCGGTCGCGGGCTGTGTCTGGGAGGGACCCTCGGGGAGGAAATTCAATCTGGATTTTAGGGATGGAATTAGAATGTGGTCCCGGGAGCATGAACCTCAATCGCATAGCGACGAGAGGATTTTGTGTCCCGGCAAGGCGCCCAAGCGATAGCCGTAGTAAACCTACGGCAAGCGCAGGGCAACGCTGCCGGGGCGCAACAAGCCTCCGTCGCCTACCACTCCAGTGCGCCGGCGTTCTGATACGACGTGACCTTGGTCTCGAAGAAGTTGGCTTCCTTGGAGAGGTCGGCCACCTCGCTCATCCAGGGGAACGGATTCTGGCTACCGAATTCCTGGGGCATGTTGAGGCGGTCAAAGCGGCGGTCGGCGATGTACTGGACGTACTCGCGGAAGAGGCCGGCATTGAGCCCGAGGATGCCGCGTGGCATGCAGTCTTGGGCGTAGGCGACCTCCAGCTCGACGGCCTTGAGGATCATGGCGCGTACCTCGGCCTCGAGTTCCGGGGTCCAGACCTCGGGGTTCTCGGCACGGATGCCGTTGATCAGGTCGATGCCGAAGTTCAGGTGGATCGACTCGTCACGCATGATGTACTCAAACTGCTGGCCGATACCGACCATCTTGTTTTGGCGCTTGAAGGAAAGGAGCATCACAAATCCGCTGTAGAAGAAGATTCCCTCCATGATGACGTAGAAGCCGACGAGGTTCTTGAGGAAGGTCTGGAGCCCCTCCGTCGTGTCGGTATTGAAGCCCTCCTCCATGATGGCGGAGGTGAGGGTCATCTCAAAGGCATCCTTGTCGTGGATGGAGTTCACCTCGTGGTACATGTTGAAGATCTCGCGCTGGTCGAGCGAGAGGCTCTCGACGATGTACTGGAAGGTGTGGGTGTGGATCGCCTCCTCGAAAGCCTGGCGGAGCATGTACTGACGGGCCTCGGGATTGGTGACGTGCTTGAAGATCGCCAGCACGATGTTGTTGCCGACGAGGCTCTCGGCCGTGCTGAAGAAGCCGAGGTTCCGCATGATCACCTGACGCTCCTCCGAGGTGAGCTTGTTGGACTTCCAGAGCTCGATATCGCGCTGCATGGAGATCTCGTTCGGCATCCAGTGGTTGGAGCAACCCTTGGTGTAGTAGTCCCATGCCCAGGTGTATTTGAGGGGCATGAGTTGGTTCACATCGACCTGCTTGCAGTTGACGAGACGCTTCTGGTCGACGTCGATGCGCTTGGTGAGGTCGTGGAACGTGGCGGGTTGGCTTGAGGAGTTGCAGCAGGACATGTCGTTAGGGTTGTTGGGGTTAAGTTAGGGGATTATTTAGGGTCTTTCCAGCGCGCGTGTTGAGGAGTCGGGGGATCGCCGTTACTGGCAGGCTTCGCACTCGCCGCCGTTACGCATCGCCTCGATGCTGCAGGCCTGGGCCTGTTCGGGAGTGAATTCTTTTTTCTTGGGCTGATTGACCCAGTTGGGACGCGCTTGGCTGGTACTCTGCTCCACCGTGGAGGCGGCCGTCGCGCGCAGATAGTAGGTGGTCTTCAGTCCGGTCTCCCAGGCATGGAAGTACATGTCGTTGAGTCTCTTGCCGCTTGGGGCGGCAATGTAGAGGTTCAGCGACTGGCCCATGTCGATCCACTTCTGGCGGCGGCTGGCGCACTCAATGTACCAGTCTGGATCTACCTCGAAAGCGGTACGGTAGATCTCGCGGATCTTCTCCGGGATGCGGTCTATGCCGAGGATGGAACCGTCCTTGTACTTGAGCTCCTCAAGCATTTTGCGGTCCCAGAGGCCGAGGTCCTTGAGATCCTCGACGAGGTAGCTGTTGATGACGGTGAATCCGCCGCTCAGGTTTTCCTTGGCGAAGAGGTTCTTGAAGGTCGGCTCGATGGACTGGGAGACACCGGTGATGTTGGAGATCGTGGCGGTCGGTGCGATCGCCATGGTGTTGCTGTTGCGCATGCCGTGCTTGCGGACGGCGGAGCGGACTACGTTCCAGTCGAGGCTAGAGGAGCGGTCCATGGTGACCGGCATGCCGCGCTCCTGTTCGAGGAGGTCGATGGTGTCGATCGGGAAGAGACCTCGATCCCACTTGGAACCCTTGTAGCTCTCGTACGTGCCACGCTCGGCGGCAAGCTCTGTGGAGGCCAGGGTTGCGAAGTAGGAAATGGCCTCCATGCTGCGGTCGGCGAACTCCACGGCCTGCTGGCTGGCGTAGCTGATCTTGAGCTTGTAGAGGGCATCCTGAAAGCCCATGAGACCCATGCCGACGGGGCGGTGACGGAGGTTGGCGTTACGAGCCTCCGGGGTCGGGTAGTAGTTGATGTCGATGACGTTATCGAGCATCCGCATCGCGGTCCGGATCGTCTTCTCAAGCAGGGCTAGATCGAGGCCGTTCTCGTTGACGTGAAGAGGGAGACCGATGGAACCGAGGTTGCAGACGGCTGTCTCGTCGGCCGAGGTGTTCAGGAGGATCTCGGTGCAGAGATTGGAGCTGTGGACCACTCCCACATGGTCCTGGGGAGAGCGCAGGTTGGAGGGATCCTTGAAGGTGATCCAAGGGTGGCCGGTCTCGAACACCATGGAGAGGATCTTCCGCCAGATGGAGGAGGCCTCAATCCGCTTGAAGAGGGTGATCTCACCACGGTCGACCATGGCCTCGTATTCGCAGTAGCGCTCCTCGAAGGCGCGGCCGTAGAGGTCGTGCAGGTCGGGGACATCGCTCGGGCTGAAGAGGGTCCACTGGGCGTTCTCCTTGACCCTCTTCATGAAGAGGTCCGGGATCCAGTTGGCGGTGTTCATGTCGTGGGTGCGGCGACGCTCGTCGCCCACGTTCTTGCGGAGTTCGAGGAAATCCTCGATGTCAAGGTGCCAGGTCTCGAGGTAGGCGCACATGGCTCCCTTGCGCTTGCCTCCCTGATTGACGGCGACGGCTGTGTCGTTGGCAACCTTGAGGAAGGGGATGACACCCTGGCTCTCGCCGTTGGTTCCCTTGATGAGGGAGCCGGTGGCTCGGACATTGGTCCAGTCGTTGCCAAGACCGCCGGCCCACTTGGAGAGCTTGGCGTCGTCGCTGACGCACTTGAAGATATGGTCGAGGTCGTCCATGACCGTCGTGAGGTAACAGGAACTGAGCTGCGGGTGCAGGGTTCCGCTGTTGAAGAGGGTCGGCGTGGAGGAGGTGAAGAGGAAGCTGGAAAGCAGTTCGTAGAACTCGATGGCGCGCTCGTTCTTCTGCTCCCCTTCGTTGAGGGCGAGGCCGAGGCAGACGCGCATCCAGAAGAACTGTGGGGACTCGATGCGGCGGCCGCCGATGTGGATGAGGTAGCGGTCGTAGATGGTCTGCAGTCCCATGTAGTTGAACTGCAGGTCGCGCTCGGGCTTGAGCGCAGCGGCGATCTTCTCCAGATCGTAGCCCAGAAGGTCGGGGGTGAGTCGTCCGGCAGCGATGCCCTCCTCCAGATAGGCCTTGAGGCGGGCGGCATGGGCCACGGTGACGTCGTGGTAGTGCTCGAAGCCGGGAAGGGTCTCGCGGTAGATAACCTCCAGCAGGAGGCGAGCGGTGACGTAGCCGTAGGCGGGATCCAGCTCGATGCGGGACTTCGCGGCGAAGATCATCGCCTTCTCGATCTCGTCGATGCGGACGCCGTGATAGAGGTTCCGCATGGTCTCGTCGGCCATCTCGCGGGCGTCGCAGCGGTCCTCGAAACCGCGACAGGCCCGGATCAGGGTGCGGCGTATGCGCTGGGGCTCGAGCACCTCGCGGCTTCCGTCACGCAGGGTGACATGGAGTTCGGCCTGGACCTGTCCGGTGAGATCGCGGTCGCCGCGGAGGGCGCGGGCCTTGCGGCGATCCTCGCGGTAGATGATGTAACGGCGGGCCACCTGGACGTGCCCCTGGACCATGAGGGCCTCCTCAACGGCGTCCTGGATGCGCTCGATCTGGAGTTCCTCTCCGCGGAGGGCGCGGCTGAAGAGACGCTGCACGACGGCGGCGGTGACGGACAGGGCCGCCGCATGCTCTTCGGGAGGGAGAGGGTAGTCGCTCGGAATGTCTCGGTCAGCCTTGAAGGCGCTCTCCACGGCGAGTCGGATGCGCTCCTCGTTGAAGGATTCGCTGTGCCCATCGCGTTTGCGGACGGTGAATTCACGGCCCTGAAGAGGGTCGACGCCGTTCAGGGAGAGTTGGCCTGAGAGAGGTTCCATGGATTTGGGGAGAGATTTTGGGGTTTTGGGGAAAAGTTCCATAAAAACACTATATATTGTGTCTCGTGAACTTGTCCGACGCAATCTGTAGGTGATGCAGCGGGCGGAGGTCAACGAGATTTGGCAATTTTTTCTTTTTTTCCTTTTTTCTTTTTGGGGGGAGGGATGAGGCGGGGTGAGGGATGGATTTTCGGAAGCCGAAAGCGGCTCCGCAAGCCCAAGAAAACATACCGGCAAATTAAAAAGGTTGCAGTGAACCGGACTGCTGCGGAGTGCTTATTCTACTGCCTGCGCAGGGAGGCCTCGCCGCCCGATTCCAAGGCAAGAGCCTCGCCGACCAGGAAGAGCGATCCGGTCAGCAAAACAGGGCATCTCGGGGAGCGCGACGATCCCGTCGCAGGAGTCAAGACATCATCCAGGGCCTCCTTAAGGCTTCCAAAAACCCGGTGGTGGACCCGGAGTCCCCTCCCCAAGTCCACGGGATCGACCGATCGGGGCGAGCAAACGGGCACAAGCAGGATCTCACGGGCGATGGGCTCCAGCACCGGAAGCAGGGAGCCGGGATCCTTGTCGGAAAGTGCTCCGAAGATGAGGAGGCAGCGCTCACCGCCGAATTCCTCCCGCCAGGTCTCCACAAGTTGGCGAATCGCCTGCAGGTTATGGGCGCCGTCGAGAATCAGTCTCCCTCCACGGAGCCGCTGGAAGCGCCCCGGCCAGGTGACTCCGGAGAGCCCCCGCCCGATCGCCTCGCCCGAGGGATCTAACCCGGCGGCCCGGATCAGTGCCAGGGCCAGCGCCGCGTTCCTGCGCTGGTGCGATCCCGGCAACCCGGGCGAAAACTGGTCGGGAAGCGGTTCGGTGATCCATGCGCAGGGAGTCCCCGCTTCGCGTGCCGCGGCCTCGAGGCTTTCTGCCGCCTCCGGTTCCTGCGGTGCGAGGACGGCGGGTATGCCGGAACGGAAGATCCCGGCCTTCTCCCGCGCGATCTTCCCCAGGGTCTCCCCGAGCCACTCCATATGATCCATGCCGATGGGGGTGATGGCGCAGGCGATCTTGGGGGCCGTGTTGGTCGCGTCAAGACGCCCCCCGAGTCCCGTCTCCAGAACCACCACCCCGCATCCGGATCGCGCGAAGAGATCGAAAGCCAGCGCCGTCACGAGTTCGAAAAAGGTGGGCATCTCCCCGTCGCTCCAGCCCGAGGTTGCCTTGCGCAGTCGGGTAATCCCCTCCTCAAGTTCGCTCGCGGAGGCGTTGCGTCCGCCGATCCGGATGCGCTCGGAAAACTCCACGAGATGGGGCGAGGTGTAGAGCCCGACCCGATGACCCGCGGCAAGGAGAACCGACTCGGCGAAGGCGCAGACGGAACCCTTGCCGTTGGTTCCCGCGACATGGAGGCAACGGAGTTTCTTCTCAGGATTTCCGAGCACCTCAAGCAGGCGCTTCATCCGCTCCAGACCGGGTTGAACACCCCGGGACTGCATGGACATGAGCCAATCGAGGGGTGTGGAGTCAGGAGGCATGCGGAAAGATGAAAAAGCTGAAACCTGAAAAGTTCAGAAAAAACAGATCTCAGCCTAAAAGGCTCTTCAGACCCCCTTCATGTGCAGGTCTCAAGTTTCATCCCTCAAAGACTACTTCCCCATCAGGTTCCCAATGATGGTGATGAGTGTCTCGCGTATCTTCGCCCTTGGCACGATCTCGTCGACGAGGCCGTGTTCGAGCAGGAACTCTGCAGTCTGGAATCCGGCCGGCAACTCCTGGTGCGTGGTCTCGCGAATGACGCGGGGACCGGCAAATCCGATCATTGCCCTCGGTTCCGCCAAGGTGATGTCGCCGAGTGTGGCGAAGCTGGCCATCACTCCGGCGGTGGTTGGATTGGTCAGCACAGCGATGTAGGGAAGCCCGGCCTCGCCGTGACGGGCAAGCGCGCCGCTGGTCTTGGCCATCTGCATCAGGGAGAGCATCCCCTCGTACATGCGGGCTCCTCCGGAGGCACAGACGATGATGACGGGCCGCTTGGCCTTTGTGGAGGCCTCGATGGCACGGGTGATTTTTTCACCCACCACCGATCCCATGGTCGCCGCGAGGAAGGAAAAATCCATGACGGCCAATCCAACGGGCATGCCGCCCATCAGTCCGCCACCGGTGATGACGGCGTCCACGAGACCCGTCTTCTTCCGGTAGGTCTGGAGGCGCTCCCCGTAGGTGGCCACCCCCTTGAATCCCAGCGGATCGACGGCCGACATGGCCGCATCCGCCTCCTCGAAGGTCCCCTCGTCCACCAGCGTGGCGATCCGCTCGTGAGCCCCCATCGGAAAGTGATGCCCGCATTTCGGGCAGACACGCAGGTTCTCCTCGATGGCCAGATGATGGATCATCTCGGAGCATCCGGGGCACTTGGTCCACAGCCCCTCGGGCATCTCCCTCTTTTTCTTGGCAGCAAACTTGAGGGTCGGCTTTTTGAAAATGGTCATGGGGTTCAATTCTGCAACAAAGCGACCGCCCATGGGAAGCACGGGGTGAGAAGGCCCCCCTGTTGCCTTCGGGTCTTTTGAACCCGACCGAGAGGATCGACACGACTTCCTTGCGGTCAGGAGATTGCATCAAATCACGCTTATCAGCTTCGGAGTTCGGGTTTATCCTTCAGCACCGCCCCATCCTCCTTCATCCTGTCCGCCGTCATGCTTCGCCGACTTGCCTCTCTCCCCGTGGTACTGCTCTGCGTGGTGACGATCACCTTCTTCTTGATCCGGCTCTCACCCGGCGGACCTTTCGACTCCGAAAGGAAACTTCCGGCGGCGATCGAGCGGCAGCTCCTGGCCAAGTACAGGCTCGACGGGCCGATCCTCTCCCAATACACGGGCTATCTGAAAGACCTGCTTCGCGGAGACATGCGCCTCTCGACCAAGTACCGGAACCGTTCCGTCAACGAGATCCTGGCCCAGACCCTCCCGGTGACCATCACGCTCGGCGCCACCTCGCTGCTCATCGCCGTGGCGGGGGGACTCTGGCTCGGGGCCTTTGCGGCGGCACGGCCCGGCACACCCTCCGAGGGGATGGCTCTCGCCCTGACCCTGCTCGCGATCTCACTCCCGTCGTTTGTTCTCGGTCCGCTGTTCATCCTGCTCTTCTCGATCAAGCTGGCCTGGCTTCCCGTGGGGGGGTGGGGTACGCCGGCGCAGCTCCTGCTCCCGGCTGTGACCCTTGCGATCCCGTATGCGGCGGTGATCGCCCGCCTCCTCCATGACAGCCTCCGCGAGACGCTGGGCGAGGATTTTGTGCGGACGGCGCGGGCCAAGGGCCTCTCCGAGGTGGCCGTGATTTACCGCCACTCCCTCCGGGTCGCAATCCTCCCGGTGATCTCCTATCTCGGCCCCCTTGCCGCCAACCTTCTGACCGGTTCGATCGTCGTGGAGACGATCTTTCACATCCCGGGGGCGGGGGGGTTCTTCGTGAACTCAATCCTGAACCGCGACGGCTTCCTGCTGGGCGGAGTGGTCATTGTCTACTGTGTGCTGCTGATGCTCTTCAACCTGCTGGTCGACCTCTCCTACCGCCTTCTCGACCGGAGGATCCAGGGATAAGGACATGGTGTTTTCACTGCCAAGGAAAGCGCGGTTCCCGTCCGTGGTGCTGGCGGTGATGATGCTGTGCGTGATCGCGGGCCCCCTCCTCCTCCCCCCGTCATACGACCTTCCGGGGCCGCTGACCTATGCTCCGCCAAGCCCCTCCCATCCCTGCGGAACCGACCTGAACGGGCGCGATCTGCTCCTGAGAATCCTGCTCGGGGGACGGATCTCGCTCCTGGTGGGCATCTGCGGCGCGGCGATCAGCCTCCTGATCGGAACGCTCTGGGGCCTGATCGCCGGCTCCTCCCGAAGCAGCGTCGACAATGCGATGATGCGCGTCGTGGACATCCTCTACTCGGTGCCGCGCCTGATCTTCATCCTGATCTTCATCAACGCGTTCAACGAAAGGCTCCAGCTTGCCGCAAGCCAGCGGGGATGGGACTGGCTGGTCGGTTCATCGCGGCTCGTGATCCTGATCCTGAGTCTGGGACTGATCGAATGGCTCACCATGGCGCGGATCGTGCGAGGCCAGACCCTCACCCTGCGTGAACGCCCCTACGTGGCGGCCGCCAGGGTACTGGGCGAGGGATACGGGGGACTCCTCCGGAAACACCTCCTGCCCAATCTCGCGGGCATCGTGCTGGTCTATCTGACCCTCGCCATCCCATCGGTCATCATCGACGAGGCCTTCCTGAGTTTTCTAGGCCTTGGCGTGCAGGCCCCCCAATCAAGCTGGGGCTCCCTTCTCTCCGAAGGGGCCGCCTCCATCAACCCCCTGCGCAGCGCCTGGTGGATGCTCCTCTTCCCCTCCCTGGCCCTGCTGAGCACACTACTCGCGCTCTACTGTCTGGGTGACGCGCTGCGGCGAAGCCTTCAGACCAAGGGCGGCTGATCTGCAAGGCGTGCGAGGGATGACGGGATCCGCCGCGGAACGGACCCTACTCGATCCAGCCGAAGATATTGAAGTTCGCGGACATCAAGGCGGCGACCAACGCGAGACCGCCGAGCAGGTGACCAATCAGGATCACGGGGATGCCGACGAGCAACCAACGGCCGATAGCCCCCTCGATGGCATTCTGCTTTTCGGATGGCTCGGCTGGAAAGGGGAAGGTGTTCATGGGTTATTTGAAGTAAACGGCGGGTT
>JBIIGI010000074.1:0-12152 GCA_044236545.1 Chthoniobacterales bacterium | reverse complement strand
TTCTGCCAGGGGCATCCGTTCGACCACGCTCCGGACTTCCATGACCGCCTGCGCATGCTGGCCGCGGGAGAGGAGAGTCCCGATCCCTTCCTCTGGTATGGGTTTCTGGAGGAGACGGATGATCCCCGGGGTCGCCGGCTCTTCGTCCCCTGGAGCAAGAATCCCGAACGGCGGGAACTCGAGACGGGGCGTCTCTACGGGGAACTCTTCGGGGAGCCCTCTCCGGAAAGCTTTCAATTCCGAGGCGGGGCGCAGTTCGCAGTGACACGGGTGGCCGTGCACCGCAGACCGGTTGGGTTCTACCGGAGGGCTTTGGAACTCTCCTCGGGCATCCCCCTGGCCGCGCATTCCCTGGAGCGGATGTGGGACCGCTTCTTCGGCGATCCGTTGATCGATCCGGCTTCACTCGGCCCCGACGGGGTGCGCTACCTCAAGAAGATCCGGCGTCTCTCCCCGCCGTGAACTAGCCATCGGGCCTCCAAGCCTGAGGAACCATGCTCTACTTCACTGCTGCCAACCTCCAAATCCCCGCTTTCATGGGATGTCATCAGCGCTTCCCTAATGCACCAGGCAATGCTCGAGCGTTCCGCCGCAACTCACGCAACGGTGCTTGAGTTTTCCGGTCTTGAAGAAGGTCTCGACCAGTGACTCGCAGTCCGGGCACTGCATGACCTTCTCATCGCGGAGCACGTATCGGGTTCCGGTCTTTGCACTTCCTTCATTGTAAGGACGCTTGACCCAGACCGTCTTGCACTTGCTGCAGGTCACGGCCGGCGCGGCGAGCGGGTGAGATGTCTGGCAACCGGTGAGGATCGTGGCAACACCAAAGGCGCCTGCAAGGAGGAGGGTTTTGATGGGGGTGATGTTTGTTTTCATGACGTCTCCACGATCCTCCGGACGGCGGTTCCGGGCAACCGGCGAGGATCGCTTATCACCTCTAAGCGATCCGCTGACCAAGCCCCCCCATCATGGAGAGTCTTGGCGGGGGCATGACGGCATCACCCTCGGGATAAAGTTGTCTCCGCGGGCTCCACCTGACAAGAATCCCCGAGATGATGCACCTCTTGGGAAAAGAGAGCCTTCGGATGGTTTCCGGAATGGGCGACTTCGCGCTCTTTACCGGGAGTTCCTTCCTCGCCTCGCTCCGTTCCAAAAAGCTCGGCAGGCGCGTGATCCGTTCCATGGGCGAGCAGGGGGCCGTCTGCCTTCCCGTCATCCTGATCGTGGGGATCTTCACGGGACTGGTTCTCGGTCTTCAGGGCTACCACGTGCTCAGTCGCTTCGGCTCCTCGGGTCTGTTGGGGGCCCTCGTCTCGCTCAGCCTGATCCGCGAGATGGCCCCGGTGCTCGCATCACTCATGCTGGTGGGGCAGGCCGGTTCTGCCCTGGCCGCCGAGCTAGGCATGCAGCGCCAGACGGAGCAGATCGTGGCTCTCGACACCATGGGGATCGACAGCAGGGGCTACCTCGTCGCCCCCAGGCTCCTCGCCTCCCTGCTTTGCTTTCCGGCGCAGACGGCCCTCTTCGTGGTGGTGGGCCTCTGGGGCGGCGCTCTCTCGGGCTCCCTTCTTCTGGGTGTCGATTCCGGAGTCTACTGGTCCTCGGTGGATAGGGCCGTGGAGTCGAGGGATCTGCGCGAGTGCTTCGTGAAAGCCATTCTCTTCGGCCTGCTGTCAATCTCACTCTGTGCCTATCAGGGATTCCATGCCGACCGCTGCCGCTCGGCGACGGGAACCCGCAGCGTCAGCGCGGCGACGACCCGGGCCGTCGTTTACTCTAGCATCATGATCCTGGTGGCCGACTACGCCGTCAGTTCCTTCTTCATCTGATCATGGCGGCCAACGACACCGGTTTTGCCCTCCAAGTGGAGGGGCTGAAAAAGTCCTTCAACGGACGCGCCGTGCTCAAGGGGATAAGCCTGGGAGTGCCGCGGGGAAGCATCTTCACCGTGCTGGGCCCGAGCGGTGCGGGGAAGTCGGTTCTCCTGAAATGCCTGGCAAACGTCCTCCGGCCCGACGAGGGGAGGGTTACCTTCGACGGCCACGAGATGGGGTTGGGCAGCGATTCCGAGGCCCGTGCGGAATTCCGGAAGCGGTGCAGTTTCCTCTTCCAGGGGAATGCCCTGATCGACTCGCTCACCGCGCTTGAAAACGTCGCCCTCCCTCTGGAGCAGACCACAGCCCTGAGCGACGCCGAGATCCACGACCGGAGTCTGGAGGCCCTGCGCCGGCTCGAGATGCATAAGTTCCGCGACCATTATCCGGGAGAGCTCTCCGGCGGGATGCAGAAGCGCCTGGCCCTGGCCCGCGCGATCGTGACACGCCCCGAACTGGTGCTCTTCGACGAGCCGACGGCGGGCCTCGACCCGCTCCGGCGCAACGTCGTCTTCGCCATGATCGCGAAATACCAGCGACACTTCAGCTTCACCGCCCTCATCGTCACCCATGACGTCCCCGAGGCATTGGTGGCGAGTGACCGGGTCGCCCTGCTCGATGGCGGGGCGATCTGCTTCGAAGGCACCCCGGCCGAATTCTCCTCCTCGGACCACCCCGTCCTCCGCGGCTTCCGTGACAGTGCCGCGGCCCTTGAGAGAGAGCTCTCCTCCATCCGCCACGAGCCGCTTCCAACCCACGCAACCTCATGAAAAAAAGCAAACTCGAACTCTTCACCGGCCTCTTCGTGCTTCTGGGAATTGCCGCCATCGCCTACCTCACCCTCAAGCTCGGGACGGGATCCCTGATCGGGGGGGACACCTACCTCATCGAGAGTCGCTTTGCCAACGCGGGTGGCATCCATCCAGGTTGCGGCGTGCAACTCTCCGGGGTGACCGTGGGGCGCGTCGAGGGGGTCAGGATGGATCCCGCCGATTACAGTGCCATCGTCACGATCCGGCTCACCGCCCTGCTGAAACTGCCGGCCGACACCATGGCCTCGGTGAAGACCTCGGGCCTCATCGGCGACAAATACGTGGCCCTCTCCCCCGGGGCGGAGGAAATCTTCCTGAAGCCTGGCGAAAGGATCACCATGACGGAATCTGCAGTTGATATGGAATCATTGATCGGCAAAATAGCTTTCGGCTCCGTCGGCAAGGAGCCCAAGGAAACCAACGCCCAAGACAACGGCAAAAAGACACGTCCATGAACCTCCGACTCCCTGCGGCACTCTGCCTGCTGACTCTGCTGACCCCCCATCAGACGCTTCGCGCCGCGGCGGCAACCGAAGCCGCCGAACAACGGCTCAAGCACTCGGTTGACCAGGTCGTCTCGATCGCCAAACAGTCAAGGGACCGCGCGGGCCTCATGGCGGCCGTGGAGCCTGTCCTGCAGAAAATCCTGAACTTCGGCACCATGACGCGGCGGGCCGTGGGTCCAGGGTGGCGTGAATTCACACCCGATCAGCAGAAGGAAGCCGTCCGACTCTTCACCATCCTCATCCTCCGGACCTACACCGCCAAGTTCACCCCGGGCGAGTATCCCTCCGTTCAATACAAGCCATCCTGTTCACCCTCGTCCGGCCGCGTGGAGATCCCCACAACGGCCCTGTACAAGGGAAGCCGCTACGACGTTGTCTACCGCATGGATGAAACAGGGGGGTGGCAGATCACCGACGTGGTGATCGAGGGGGTGAGCATGGTCGCCAACTACCGCACGCAGTTCGACGTGGAGTTCAAGCAGGGCGGCGCGGAGGCCGTCCTCAAGGCGCTCCGGCGCTCCGTGGCAGATGCCAAGTAACGCCGCATCCTCATGACAAGGACAATGAGCATCATCCTGGCGGGAAGGTTCTCCCGCTCAGCGTTCATCCTCGCGATGGGAGCGGTCTTGTTGCCCTCCGACGCCTTGCCCGCAAAGTTCAGCGCCACCGAATCGAACGTGGTTGCAGCCAGCGTCACCACCACCCCCTCAGGCAACACACCAGGGGCGGGGACGCCGGTCACCGTGAGGAAAAAGCGGGGTTCGGAGACCGATGCGGCGACGTGCCGAAAAAAAGCCTCTGCGCCTGCGGACGACGACTTCGATGAGTACGCGTCCACGGCCTCCATCGCCGACCCGATCCAACCCGTCAACCGGAGGGTCTTCTGGTTCAACCACCAACTCTACCGCTACATCCTCAAGCCGGTCTCCCGTGCCTACGACACCGTTCTCCCTCAACCCGTCAGGACCGGGATCTACAATGTCTTTGATAACCTCGAATATCCGGACCGCTTGGTGAACAACCTCCTGCAGGCCCGTTTTGACAGGGCGGGGCAGGAGACCGGCAAGTTCGTCGTCAACACCGTCGCCGGTGTCGGCGGCATCTTCAAGGTCTCCGACAGGATCCCGGTGCTCTCCGGAGTCCCTCGCACCGACACCGGGCTCACCTTCGCGCAATGGGGCATCGATCCCGGCGTCTACATCGTGTGGCCCGTCATCGGGCCCAAGAGCCTCCGCGATACGGTCGGCTTTGCCGGTGACTACGCCCTTAGCCCCCTGACCTGGAGCTTCTATATCTTTCCCGGAGCCGCCTGGACGGTCGCCGTCACCGCACCCGATTCCACAAGGACACTCAACGGGCGCATGAGCGCCTACGACGCCGCCACGGAACACAGCATTGATCCTTATCTGGCCCTCAGAAGCTCCTATATCCAGAACAGGCAACAGGCCGCGAATCGCAACGAAGCCGGAAAGGGCCGGAGGGCAATCCCTTCGAAAGAAAGGTAGGCGGGGAGACTGCACCCCTAAAGCATCTTCTGTTTCATCAGTCGCTGAATAATGGACTGCAATGATCAATATGGAACTCAGGAAGACAGGAGAAGAGATTCAGAAGAAGGCAGCGGGAGAGTGCACGCAAGGTTGATCCAAAAAAGGTTCTAGAAGGGAGATGGATGACCGTGCGAGCATCACTACATTGCTCTTCCCCTTTCTGCCTTCGGTCTTCAGCCTCTCATCCTAATTCATGATCATCGGCATCACCGGCGGAACGGGGTTCATCGGAAAAGTCGTGCGGCGTGCGGCGGAAGCCCGCGGTGACGGCGTCGTGCTCTTCAGCCGTCGCGGGGGATCGGGACGCAGGGCGTTCTCATTCACCTCACCGATGGATGTCTCCGGCTGCGACGTCCTTGTTCACCTCGCCGGGGAATCGATCCTCGGCATCTGGACCCGTGAGAAGCGCCGCCGCATTCTCGAGAGCCGCGTTCAAGGGACGCGGCGTCTGGTCGAAGGGATCGCCGCCGCCCCCGTGAAACCACGTGTTCTTGTGAGCGCCTCGGCCATTGGGATCTACGGAGACACCGGGGATGGGGTCGTGGATGAGGATTCCCGGGCGGGAAGCGGTTTTCTCTCCGACGTGGCGCAGGCCTGGGAAGCGGAGGCGGTCAAGGCCGAGGCCCTGGGTGTGCGTGTCGTGCGTCTGCGGATCGGCTTTGTCCTGGGACGCGACGGCGGAGCCATGAAGCTGATCAAGCCCCTCTTCCGCATGGGGCTGGGAGGTCGACTTGGTTCGGGCCGTCAATGGATGTCGTGCATCGAGGTCGACGACCTGGCCTCCATGGTCATGGTCTGCCTTCATGACGACTCGATCAGCGGCCCGATGAACGCCGTCATGCCGGAACCGGTCACCAATGCGGAGTTCACCAAGGCCGCCGCACGTGCCGTTCATCGCCCCTCATTCCTGCCGGCACCCGCCTTTGCACTCCGTCTGGCGCTCGGCGACCTCTCCCACCTGCTGCTCGATAGCCAGCGGGTCGTCCCCAAACGCTTCGCTGATTTCGGCTTCCACTATCGGTTTGGCACAGTGGATTCTGCCATGAAAGAGGTCTTCCGATAATCGATTTTTGCATCCCGATCCTAGGGCATCGAATTAGGCCTGCTTCCCTCCACCCTCCAACGTTGTAACATTCTAACTCTTTTAACCCCTTTCCCTTCAGGCCTCCATTCTCAGGTCTCAGGTTTGCTTGCCCGACAGTTGATTGCCTCGCCGCCTCCAGACGGCCTCGTCCTCCGGACTGCTGCGCAGGCTACATCATACCTCCCGGCACTCGATGTTCGCATCCGTTACGGCAGGTTTGATGGCACTTGCCTCCCGGCAAGCCGTGCCACCCTTTCAGGGTCACGCATGCGCCTGATCTTCCGCGCCCGATTTGCACTCGCTTGCTCCCGCAAGGCTCGCCTTCAGGTCCACCTTCGGTGGCTACAACTCGACCTTCCCAAGGTCTCGTTTCTCGGGCTTGGTTCAGGTTTCAGCTTTCTGGTTTGTCCCGCCCCCCGGGGTAACTCTTCTTGCATGGAACGCTGCATGGGGTAGTCTTTTTGCTTATGTCGAACAAGCCCGTTTCCACGAGCAACAAGATTGTTCTCCAGCTTGTAGTCTGGATCCCTCTTCTGGCCACCGCTTTTGCCATTTACAGCCTCTGGGGCCGTTTCATCACTCCCGTCGACCTGACCCTGCTTGTGGTTGGCTACATTCTCTGCGCACTCGGCATCACCATCGGCTATCATAGGATGCTGACCCATAAGGGTTTCGAGGCTCCGGACTGGATCCGTGGCTTCTTCCTGATCTGCGGGTCGATGGCCTTCCAAGGCCCCGCCCTAAACTGGGCGGCCACCCACATCCAGCACCATGCCAACTCCGACGAGGAGGAGGATCCGCACAGCCCCCTCAAGAGCTTCTTCCACGCCCACGTCGGCTGGATTCTGGATGATTTTTCCCCAGACGTTCCCCGCTACGCCGGCCCCCTCCTCAAGGACAAGCTGGTGGTCTTTGTCAGCAAGACTTTCTTGGTTTGGGCCCTTCTGAGCCTCCTGATCCCCTTCCTCGTCGGGTACGCCTTCGGCGGACTCAAGGGAGGCATCTATGGATTCATCTGGGGTGGCCTCGTCCGGATGTTCCTCAACCACCATGTCACCTGGGCGGTGAACTCGGTCTGCCACACCTACGGCGGCCGCGAATTCGTCACGACCGACCAGAGCCGGAATAACCTCCTCGTGGGTCTTCTCGCGATGGGAGAGGGCTGGCACAACAACCACCATGCCTTCCCCCGTTCCGCCAACCACGGCATGCACTGGTGGCAGATCGACCCCTCCGCCTACATCATCGGCACCCTCGAGAAGTTCGGCCTGATCCGGAATGTCGTGCGCATCGCGCCCGAGCGTCTGGCCAAGCGCCGATTGGCCGCTGATGTGCAGGAAGAGAGGGATGTCCTTCCGGGTGTCGTCCTGGAGACAGGTACGGCTGCCGCCCTCATGGCAGGCACCGTGGCCGAAGCCGTCTCGCAGGCAGCGGCCCAGCAACCCCCGCTCTAAGGAAGCGCAGTCAGCGCTTCCCTAAAAAAGCGGAGAGCGGCGTCATGACCGCATGACATGAACAGGCCACGATCCATGAATCGTGTCCTCTCTCATTTGGGTCAGGTCTACGGGGTGATGCTCCGTAATTCCCTCATCCGGGAGATGAGCTTCAAGCTGAACTTCCTACTCTGGATGCTGGTGGAGGTGCTCTGGTTCCTTGGGCAGATTGTCTTCATCGAGGTGGTCTTCTCCTATGTCGGCTCGATCGGGGGATGGTCGAAATGGGAGGTGGTTCTGCTCATCGGAACCCATCAGCTGATCGGCCAGCTCTTCCAGGCCTTCTTCTACATGAACCTGGCGAACCTTCCGGAACTCGTCCGGACGGGAAGGATGGACTTCATGCTCCTGTTGCCGGTCGACACCCAGTTCGTCGTCTCTCTCAAGCAGTTCGGCATGGACAACGTGGTGAACGCCTTGGTCGGGGCAGGCTTCGTGATCTTTTCCCTCTGGAAGCTCGCGGTCGTGCCGACGGCGGCGCAGCTCCTGCTCTATGCCGTAGCCGTCTGCTGCGGGATCCTGATCCACTACGGCATCATGCTGACTTTTGCGGCCTCCAGTTTCTGGATGGTCCGCTCGCAGGGCCTCATCTACGGCTACTACAGCCTCTTCAACATCGGCCGCTATCCCGACACCATCTACCGGGGAGCCTTCAAGCTGGTCTTCAGTTGGCTGGTGCCGGTTATCATCGTAGCGAACATTCCCGCTAGGCTCCTGATCCATGCCGCGGAGAATCCCTGGCCGATCATGTTCCAACTCATCGCCGCCACGCTCTTCATCGTCGGGGCCACCCGGCTGATGTGGAACTCGGCCCTCCGCCACTATTCCAGCGCAAGCTCGTGATGGCAGGCGGCCATCAAGGCTGTTAGACTGAAGTCTGTTAGGCTATTAGGTAGAAACCATCCGCTTCCCAGAATGACCACCCACGCCGAAACCCATCACAGATCACTGATCATCGGTTGGCTGGGACTCCTCCTCGCCCTCGTCGTCTACTGCACGGGACTCGGGAGCGACCATCTCGCGACCAATGGCGACGAACTCCTCTACGCCCAGATCTCGAAGCTGACCGCGCAGACGGGAGATCTCCTTCCGCTTCAGTCGATCGATGAGAAGGCTCGCAACACCAAGCCCCCTCTTCTCTTCTGGCAGGGGATCCTTTCCACCGACTGGGGCAATCACTGGTCGCTCGCCCTGCTCCGCGCACCAAGCGTTCTCTACACTCTCCTGACGGCGGGACTGCTGATCCTCGTGGGATGGAAGCGACTGCACAGTCTCCCGCTGGGCATCTCCGCCGCGCTCCTCTTCCTCTGCTTCTTCAGCACTTACCGCTATGGCAGGGTCTTCCTGACCAGCGCCCCGGAGACCTTCTGGCTCTTCGCCCCGCTGGCCCTGCTCCTGCTCCATCGGGAACCGCGCTTCCCTGAGGGACTGCTCTGGCCGTGGGTGTGGGGAGGGATGATCGGCATCGCCCTGCTCTACAAGTCCTTCGCCCTCGTGATCCCGGTGGCCGTCACGCTCTCCCTCTGGCAACTCCGGGCCCGCGAGTGGAAACCCGCCCCCTTCCTGATCCGTGATGCCTGGCGCATCGCGACGACCGTCGTGGCGGCCCTGCTCCTCTTCGGGCTGTGGTTCTGGCTCGATCCCCACCCCTCGCAGGTTCTCAAGGACTTCGTGTTGAGGGAGAATGCGGGCAAGTTCAATACCGGCGGCGAGAATTACTGGCTCAACCTCGTCTGGGGCCAGTCGAGTCTCTGGCGGATCGTCGTTTCCTATCCGCTCAATGCGGGACTTCTCGCCTTGGTGGTCGTCGCCCTGTTCATCGACACGTGGAAGCGGAGGCGGCATCTCTGCCATCTCGAAGTCTTCCTCTGGATCTGGATGATCGTGCTGGCGGCCTTCTTCTGCATCCCCAACCAGCGTGATGAGCGCTACCTCCTGCCAGCCATGCCGGCGCTTGCGCTGCTGCTCGCGATCCGGTTGGGCCATCTCCCGCGCTGGGTGATCACCATCACGCTGACAGCGGCCGGGATCATCATGCTGGGACTGATCGGACTCGGTCTGCTGCTCCAGCAGACGGCGGCCATCGGAATGCTCTATCCGCTCTGGGTGGTGCTCGTTCCTGCCATCGGCCTCATTCTCGTCATCGCGGGGCTCTTCGGCGATCACCTTGCCCGTCCCCTCCTCGCACCCGCGATCCTGACCGTCTACCTCTGCTACACCCTCTTCCTGATACCGCTTGACCGCGGCCCGGGCCTCTTCAAGGGAGAAGGTGTCGAATCCGTCATCGGCTGCGAGGTCGCCGTCCCCTCCAACTTCAATGCGCGCGAGGAGAGCTACGGATTCCTCCTTCCCGGCGCGACGGTGAAGCCCTACGACCATTGGCGGAAGCCCCCCGCGCAAGCCCAGTTCGTCGTGATCAGCCTCCCGCTCGACCGGGGGGCTCCGGAGGGGGTCATTCTCGCCAAGCGGCTCAACATGATCGACCGCTTCAACGCCGCCGAGACCCGCGACATCCTCACGGGTCATGTCACCCGCAACCTCTTCCGCTGGGACTGGCTGGTGCAGACGCGTTAGGGCATCTTGCGTTGAATCTGTCGCTTCAGGAGAGACTGCATCATCAATGTGGAACTCAAGAACTCAGGAAAGGTGATTTGGGAGAGCCGCTGGATTTGGGACAGCGATATGGGTTGATCGCAGAACACCTCTGCATATCGGTTGAATGTGGCTCATCTTCTTTCAGCACAGTTCCGTTAGACGGATTCGACTCCTCTCCTCGTCACCATCTTCACAGGTTTGTTTTCCCATGATTTTTCCTGAGTTCCTGAGTTCCTGAGTTCCTTATTAATTGCCCTCCGGCACCCTTTTGGTGATCACTTCTCATTTTGGAATACGACTGAATAAACCGAAGTCGCTCTAGCCACCCTGCAAAACCTTTCGTCTTGGAACCAGAAGCACAAGGCAGGCGAGGATCGAGAAGATGGCATAGAAGGGATCGATCACGGCATCCCAGAAGTTGGTTGATTCCTGGAGTCCGATGAGGAAACCCGCAAAGGGAAGGAGCAGCACGATCCCGAAGCGGCTCCCTCGAAGGATCAGCATCGCGACCGTAACGGCTACGAGGATCGGTATCCGCGGCCCCCATCCCCAGCTGTAGGGATCAAGCGAGGTCAACCCGAGCCCCATGGGATAGAGGAGGAGGGCGGATGCAGTTCCGAAGATCCAGGCCGCTTTCCAATCCTCCGGCCGGAAAAGTCTTTTGCCGGAAATCCTTCCCCAGAGCGCGATGCCGAGGAGCGCCGTCAGCGTGAAGCTCGGATTCGGCTCCAACACGCGGACCCATGCAAAGCCGTTCCATCCCGTCAACGGCACCGGGATGCCCGGCAGGATCAGCGCAAGCAGGAGCGCCGCAATGATCCTCACCCTCGAGAGGAAAGGATTCCTCCCGAGCAGAAGCAGCCAGAGCGCGAGCCAAGGCGCCAAACCGGCGTAAAGTTGCTGTGAAAGTTCGCAGCTCATGGCGTCCCTCCTTGGTTCCCTGTGGCCTCCTGCGCCTCCTGCGAGGCAATCCACTCCTCATTGAAGCTACTCAAGGCGATCACCTTTCCCTTCCGGGTATAGGCCATCCTGATCATCCCGTCGGAAGAGCGCATCAGGTACGGATAGGAGAACGAGGCCCCCGCCTCCTTCTCGAGCACGGCGACTCTTTTCCAAGATTTCCCGTGATCGGAAGTGATCGCGAGCGTGAGGTCGGATCTGTCCTTTGCGGAATCATTGAACGCCGCCAGCAAGCGACCGTCGGAAAGCCTCAGGCCGGAGATCCCCGCATCGGGATTGGGAATCTCCGTGGCCAGGGGTTTGAGCCATGTCATCCCGCCGTCATCGGAACCGCTCACATGGATCTTCCGGGCATCCGTATAATCGCGAAGGAGCACCTCGGCATGCACCCCGTCACGTGGAATGAGCGATGGCTGGAAGTTGGAGCAGCCCCCGGCGATCCGGGTTTTCGAATAGGTCAGCTTCCCGTCGCGCTCCCCGAGCCAGAGCAGTTCGGGAAACTTCCCGAGGAACTCCTGGTAGATCGGAACGCACCACCCTCCCCCCGTCTGCGCCACGGGCCTGTTGCGGACGAGTTCGCTGAAATTGAAAAAGGGGCTGAGCGTGAGGTGCTCGACCCGCGACCAGGTCAGGCCGCCGTCGTTGGAGAGGCAGCTGTTGAGCTGGCTTCCCGACCACTTCCCCATGGCGATCGTCACGAAGAGCAACCGCAGGGAGCCGTCGGGATTGGCGAGCAGCACGGCATTGCCGAGGCTTTTCACCGGCCGACCGAGATCATGCTCCGCCACCTCCCGCGTCATGATCACCCGGGGAGCGGACCACGACCCGGTTTCCCTTTGGGAAAAATAGATCCTAACGTCGGGATTGCACTCCGCCGTTCCTCCGTACCAGACAGCGGCCATGATCCCGTCGGGCATCTGCGCCAGCGACGCCACATGGACCATGGGGAGATTCATCCAGTCGATCAACTCGGTGAAAAACACGGGTGCTTTCGGATTGGCGGCCTGTTTTTTCCCGGGGCTCTCGGCAAAGAAGCCGGTCTTCAGCGGAGTCACGTTCCTGATCACCCCCCAGCAGAGCAAACCCGCGACAAGAACCAGTAGCAGTCGAACCGGTAGACTCATCCAGACTTTAGGCCGGCTTTGCCACCGCTCTCTCCTCCACCACCTTCACAAAGTATCCCTCGCTATGGAGGCGGGTCTTCCCGTGGAACGTGTAGGCCTCCCCCATCTCGGCGGGACTGATCAGGGAGAGGAAGCGGCGACCACCCGACTCGCTCTT
>JBIIGI010000020.1:0-37876 GCA_044236545.1 Chthoniobacterales bacterium | reverse complement strand
CGGCGGCAGCCCCCCCTAGGGTCACTGCGTTCGGCTCGCTACGCTTCGCCTCTCTCCGTCACCCCAGAGGGGGCTCCTTCAAGGACGTCGCGCTCTTCCAATTTACAGAAAGATTTTTACACTCCCGGACAGCGGCCCGGTCTTGAACCGATGCATTCCGCTCGATCCATTCGCCAACCTCCTCGTCGTCGGCCCCGGTGGCGACGAAGGCCCTGAACTCCTCAGGATCAAGGCCGGTGAATTTCCAGAAGTGAGAGTCCAAGGCGCATTGGGCGAATAGGTGGTCACCACCGATACCGAGGAGGTCGGCTCGGCACTTGTCCAGGATGCTGGCCCCAAACACAAATCCGCCCAACGTTTCACGCGGGCTGCGAGGTTGGGAGTCGCGGAGGTCACGCGCTAATAGTTGTAGCTGTCTCAAGTTCATGGTCCATGCGCTTTATGAATCCAAAAACACTGTTGTTGCACATCCCCCCATGCAATACATATTGCGTGCAGAGCTAGAATCTAAGAGCGTTGCTTAGGAAGGCGCTGGTGAATTCTCCGGTTGGCTTCCGAAGAGTCCCTGATTGGTCTTGAACGACTCTTTGCGACATTCGTGGGATTTCATCAGCGGGTCCTTTGGGGGTGAGGGAATTTCCCGCGCAAAGCGGCATGCCCATCCATCAAGCTTCCCAAGAGATTCTGCGCTTGGGCCAATGCCAGACGTCTCCCCAAAATTTTCTACTCTTCCTCCCATCGGGTCGTCGTCGGGAGTAAGGGCACGGTGGTGAACATCCACTTTATCCCCTGTATCCCTTCATGAGTTCATGAGTTCCATATTTTTTCCAGGTTCCTATCTCTACCCAGATGAAACTAGAAGGGTGCATGAATCCGGTTAAACACCGCACCCGGAGCATTTCCAAAAATCAGGCGATGCGGAACTCCTTCGCCAGAAAAGCCTCAAGTCCCCTCATGGCGGCATCCAGCTCGTCATGGAGCTCGGTTCGTTCCGCACCCTCCGCCAAGGTCAGTGCATTCGCGACGCGGTGGGCGAGTGATCGCGCAGGATTGCTCTCGCCGAGTCGGGCGATGAGTTCGTTCACTCTCGCAACCTGAGCGCGCGCGTTGCGGATCTTTTCCATCGCTCCTGCTTCGGAAGCGTTACCGCTCTCGACAGAGAGAATCTGGCGGCAGTTGAAGAGACGACAGCGCGTCGGACGCTCTGCATAGATGGTGCAGGAGCAGGTGCCGTTCTCTTCGCGGTGAGCGGAGCAGGGTTGGAGGAAGAACTCGACCCCCTTCTTGCGCCGGAGCTTCAGTCCCAGTGCGGAAAGCCGGCGCGGGTTCTCTCCGGGCTGCAACTCGACGGAGTGGAAGAGGACGCCGTCACAGCACATGCCGCAGGCACCGCAGAGACGAGCCGAAATGTCCGGGAATTGCGGGCTGTGTTCCGCTGGCGTAGGGGAGTCGTGGGATGTCATGAGGTTGTGGCGGCCTGGGTTGGCAGGGCTTCTCAATCCCTCCCGAAGAAAGCACGAATCGCTTCGAGTGCCCCCATGCGGATCGGATCGCATTCCATGAGGATCTCGTGTTTGGCCTCGGGAAAGGAGATCAGGCGGCAGTTTTGCATGACGCGGTCGGCCTGTTGCTGGGAAACATTGATCACGAGGCGGTCACGCCCCGACTGGAGGAGGAGCAACGGGGTGGTGATCGCGGCGAGGTGCCCGCGGATGTCCGCGGTCGCGCGCAGGGCTTCCTCGACCCAGGCATTGGAGGCGCCGCCGATGACGGCGGGAGGATGATTCCTCCAGACAGCCCGCATGGCTTCCCACCGCGGCCTTGACGAGGTGACCCTGTTGGATTCGAACGGCGCGGCGGGATCGTCATCGTGCTCGCCGACCGCATAGCGGTCGCCGAGGCCGATCTTGTTCAGGGCGGCAACGATCCCCAGGGCGAGAGTTTCCGGATAGGGACTCGTGTTGATCTCAAACATGGGCGCGATAAAGACGGCGGCCTCGAAGGGGGAGCCGTAAGTCTCCATGTACTGTGCCGCCACCGCGGCCCCCATGGAGTGCGCGATGAGGAAGAGGCCCTTGGATCCCGGGTGGACCGGCCTGATCACGCCCTCCATGAACGCGTTCAGATCGCGCGAGTATTCCAGGAAGCGGTCGACATGGCCGAGCTGGGGGATCGTTGTAACGAGATGGGGAGAGAGGCCTTGTCCGCGGTGATCGTAAGAATAGACGCTGTACCCGTCACGATAGAGATCGTGGAAAAGCTCCCCGTACTTGAGCCAGGACTCGGAGCGACCGTTGACCACCACGATGATCCCCTTGGGCCGTGGATGGACGAAACGGATTGCGCTCAGATCGTATTTCCCGTCCGCGCTCCGGAAGGTGAATCGTTCCCCCGACAACATAAAAGGCTCCACTTCCTCCGCGTAGGCCCGGGAGTAGTCCCTCTCTGGGATTGCCACGGCCCTTGGTGTGGCGACCAGTCCGGCGACCAGCAGCAGGGGGAGCGGGAGCAAGCGTCCGGGCCTCATCGCGTCATGAGGATGACCTCCGTTTCGGGGTAGGGGCCAGAAGAGCACGCCAGCTCGATACGGCAAAGGCGTCGCGCAGGTCTTTCAACTCGCCGGGGGCCATCCCGTGAAGTTCCTTCGGGGCCTTTCCTCCCTTCAGGAAGAAACTCAGGGCCGCCAGGAAGAGGGCCGGCTGCTCCTCCTCGTCATATGCCAGAGTTCCGGGGAAGCGAGCGTCGAGGATCCACGTTCCCGACTCGGTGAGCTGGGTTAGTTCCTCTGCCCAGCGCAGGATTGTCCCGATGGGGTCGCCGCCATGACGTTGCCCGACGAAAGCCAGAATCTCCTTCCGGTCCGTGACATTGAGCAGCAGCGCAAGGAAGAAGCGGTGCTCCACCTCCTCGATGGTCCCGCGCAGTGCCGCGATCGCGTCCCGACGGATGATTTCCTCGAGGGATGCGCCGGCTTGGGCGGCGAGACGGCCGTGCCGGCGCTCAAAGGCCTTCCAGACCTTCCCCCACGCACCGAGGCTCCTGAGGTGGCCGACGCAGTTTTGCAGGATGAAGAAGCCGCGCTCGAAATCGAGTTCGCCGACCATCCGCAGAACCAGCCCCGGATAGTCCGGAGAGCCTGTCCGCTCGAGCACGTCGAGCAGTTGTTTGCGGCGCATGGTCAGCGCGTCATGATGGACGGGATCAAGGGCGACATGCGGGGGGAGGTAGGTGAACTGCGGCCCGGTGCCGGGATCGGAATGGGTGCGCACGACGACCGTCACCGAGGGGGTGTCGAGATGGAAGAGCGAGTGGATGCAGGAGCGCCCCGCGGCGATCGGCACAGTGGATCCCGTCTCAAGCAGGCGGGTTTCCCTCAGCACCAGATCCCCGAGACGGAAATGGGCCGAGACGGGATGCTCCTTCACGAAGTCGAACCGTGAATGGATGCTGGATCCCTCCATGACATGGAAAGCCCCCGAAAAGCCGTGCTGATGGATGTCGGTGGTCCCGTCGAGCCAGAAGAGCAGCTGGATGTAGAATCTGGGGTTGTCGTAAACGATCAGTTCCGGCTGTCCGAAGCCCGAGGAGGTCTGAAAGGGCTGCTCATCCTGTAGCAGAAACCCGCAGATCAGCGCGTCGAGATCGACATGCTTGGCGGGGGCGTTTTTCTCGAGCGCGGAGCGTGCGATTTCGGGGAATTCGGTCGCGGAGAAGTTCGCCGCCTTCCATCGCGCATAAACATTCCGACCGAGCTCCACAAAGTAGGCTTCCATGAGCCGACTTTCCAGCAGGCCCGCGGGCTGGGAAAGACAAAAGGGCGCGGAAAGGGGACTCCCCGGCTCAGAGCTCCGTGTATTTGGCGTTGGACCCCTTGGCTTTTTCGACCGGATATTTCAGGGCGTTCTTCGCGAGCTTCGAGAGGATGGCCTCGGAGAGGTTGATGCCGAGATTGTCGGCGAGTTCCAGCAGGTAGACAGCCACGTCGGCAAGCTCCTCGCGGAGACGTTCCTGCCTGGTGGCGGCCACCTCCTCGACTTCCCCGCTGTTCTTCCAGAGAAAGAGCTCCTGGAGCTCCGAGGCCTCGATCGCAAGCGCGGCGGCCATGTCCTTGTGGTTGTGAAACTGCATCCAGTCCCGCTCGTCGCGAAAGGCGCGGATGCGCTCCTGAAGTTCGGGAATCGAGAGGGAATTGGCATGGTCGTTCATGGGAGTTGGGGCAGGGAAAAGCGTGGAATCAAGGAAGCGGCGTGGCAATCATATCCTAAGAAAGCGCTGATGAAATCCCATGAAGGCCTCTATGCGATTTAATCAGCGCTTCCCTAACGGTTCAGGCCATCGATCTTGAGGGACGTGTTGGGGAATGGAATGGATC
Organism: Chthoniobacterales bacterium; assembly: GCA_044236545.1. Lineage (GTDB taxonomy): Bacteria > Verrucomicrobiota > Verrucomicrobiia > Chthoniobacterales > UBA6821 > UBA6821. The sequence goes on along the minus strand of JBIIGI010000020.1, from coordinate 33,504 downwards.
TTGGGACGGCATGAGAACGTGAAATTGCATGGAGGGAAGGGTTGCTGTTACCACAAGACCGCTCAAGCTGAAGTCGTTTCCGTGATGCCTCAAACAGTTGCTCCTCAAGCCCCAAAGCACCGAAGCCGTTTTCTCATTCTTGCGGCGGTATTGCTGCCGGTTGTTGGTTGCGCCGCGCTCTTTTTTTCGGTGTGCCAACAATCCGAAACCACGGATCAACATACCATACGCATCGGGGCGGATGGCTCGGAGAGGGGATCGTGGAAGTCCGACGATCAGAAGGAGTCGCTACTGTCGCTCTCGCAGGTAGCGCGGAGGCCGCCCCTCCCGGCATTGAAGCAACAGTCGCCGGAAATGCTCGGCTTGGACCAGGTGATCAAGGAGCTCTCGTTAATCCCCTCGATGGCACCGGGGGCGCAAACGGATGAAAAGGAGATCACCCTGATGCTGCGTTGGGCTTCCTTTGATCCAGAGCAAGCCTGCAACCATGCTTACCAGGCGGTGCTCGGCGGTGCCGATAACAGACTGCTGACTGAAACAGTCTCTGTCTGGGCGCGGGTGGATCCCAATTCCGCCTCGCGCTGGGCATCCAGACTTCAGTCTCCCCTGCTTCGCGACATTGCGGTCCGTACGGTCTACGCGATCTGGAATGCAAGAAATCACACCGCCGCGATGGGGTCGTTAAAGTTTTTACCGGGTTCCGCATCCCGTTCCTCAGCCTTGAGCGGCATTATCAGTAGTTCAGATCGGGATTCAAAGGACGCGCTGGCCTTGGCGGAAAAGCTTCCCGGGCCGCTTCGTGAAAGGACGCTCCAACAGCTATTCGGATCCTGGCTCCAGAGGGATCCGCAGGCCGCCGCCGAATGGCTTGCCGGACGGCCCGAGGAGATCCAGATGCCGCTGGCGGGCAGGCTCGCTGCGGAATGGGTCCGCAAGGATCCTCAAGCCGCCCTTTTCTGGACTCGAGCCGCGGCCAATGGTCCACTCACGGGGCCGCGGCTTGATCCCGGCCCCGTGCAGCGGCGGGCCATGGATGCCGCTCTTGGCAGTTATGTCGGCTCCGATCCTGAGGCGGCCGCTTCCTGGATGACGACTGGATCGGGTCGGGCGTATTTCACAGAGCGAGCAGCCTCGATCGCCTCCAGCTGGACCTCTATTGATCCGATATCGGCAGCTGCTTGGGCGGCATCCATCCCGCCCGGCAGGGACAGGGATGCCGCGGTGGGCGCTATTTCTTCCACATGGACCCGCTCCGATCCCTCCGAGGCGCTCCGATGGATTCAGGAAATCCAAAAGGTCTCCGACCGCAATACGGCCCTTTCTTCCTTTGGGAGCATGCTGGCTGGGCGTGATCCCGAGGCAGCAGCCTACTGGAGCTCCCAGATTTCAGACGGCGTGCTCCGGGACGCTACTCTTTCCCGGGTGGTTTCTCAGTGGAGGAGCATTAACCCTGGAGCTGCCGAACAATTTGTCCAGACGGCTCCTGCGGCCGCTTTCCTCCGAAAGACGCCGTGATCTCGAGCCGCCAGCCGGGGTGTTAAGCCAAACTTGCCAGAAGCTTGGAATGGAGCCCGTCGAAGGCGCCGTTGCTCAGCACCACGAGGACATCCCCTTCCTGAAGCTGGGGGCGCAGTTGCTCGATGATCCGGTCGGCCGAGGGTTCGTGGAATGCGGGCTTGCCCGCCTTCTGCAGGTCGGCGACAAGACGCGCCGCATCGAGTCGTTCCTCGGGCTTGAGGTCGGCCGCGCGGTTGACCTCGCCGATGACGACCCCGTGGGCGGCGGCGAAAGCTTTCGGGAACTCCTGCTGGAAGATGGCGCGCCGGGTCGTGTTCGATCGGGGCTCGAATAGCGCCCAGAGACGGGATCCTGTGTAGTGCTTGGAGAGTCCCTCCAGGGTCTGTCGGATCGCCGTGGGATGATGGCCGAAGTCATCGATGATCGTGATCCCGCCGACCACACCGCGCACTTCCTGGCGCCGCTTGATGCCGCGGAACTGGAGCAAGGCCTCGCGGATGACCGCTGTCGGGATGCCGTAGAAATGGGCGGCCGAAACGGCCATCGCGGCGTTGCGGATATTGAACTCGCCCGACATCGGGATCTCGAACTTCTCGCCGAAGAGGGTGAAGCCGCTGCGTCCCTCCTTCTGCCAGGGCTCGAGGATGCGGTTGCCGGCGTTTTCCGAGAAACCGACCTCGACGATCGGGGCGTGGCAGTTGCGTGAGACATCGATGCAGTTGGCGTCGTCGGCATTCACCAGCACCATCCCCTCGGTCGGGACGACGTTCAGGAGCCTGCGGAAGCTGAGCTTGATGGCATCCAGATCCTCGAAGATGTCGGCGTGGTCGAACTCGATGTTGTTCACCACGACGAGCTCGGGGAGGTAGTGGAGGAACTTGGAGCGCTTGTCGAAGAAGGCGGTGTCGTACTCGTCACCCTCGATCACGAAATGACGCGAGGTTTCGGCATCGCGGAGGCAGGCCCCCTGGCCGAGGTTCGCGGGGATCCCGCCGATGAGGTAGGAGGGATTCTTCCCCGCGTGCTCGAGGATCCACGCCGTCATGGAGGTCGTGGTGGTCTTCCCGTGGGTGCCGGTGATGACGATGTTGTGGCGGCCGCGCAGGAAGTGGGCACGGAGCACCTCGGGGAGCGAGGCGTAGTTGAGCTTGCGGTTGAGGACGGCCTCGACTTCGGGATTGCCGCGCGAGATGGCGTTACCGACCACGATGAGCGCCTCTTCCTTGGGAAGGTTCGAGGGGCGGAATCCGGAGAAGACCTCGATCCCGCGCGAGGCGAGGAAGTCGCTCATCGGCGGGTATGCCTGATTATCCGAACCCGTGACGATCCAACCCTGCTCCTTCATGCCCGCCGCAACGGCCCCCATGGCGGTGCCGCAGATGCCTAGGAAGTGAACGCGGCGGCGGGGGGATTCACTCACAGGGATGAAGGGGATAAACGGGATGGTTGAAAGAAGACAGAGGAAGCAGGGCTTCCCTTAGTACACATCCTTGCGGTAGCGCTTCGAAGTCTTCAGCTCCGCGACGTAGGCGGCGGCCTCCTCGGGGGATTTTCCGCCGGCCTTTTCGACGACCTGATGCAGGGCTGTATCGACATCCTTGGCCATGCGCGAGGCGTCGCCGCAGATGTAGAAATAGCCGCCCTGTTCCAGCCAGGCATAGAGCTCCTCGGCGGCCTCCAGCATGCGGTGCTGGACATAGACCTTCTCGGCCTGATCGCGGGAGAAGGCCGTGGAGAGCTTGTGCAGCACGCCCTCCTTCTGCCAGGCCTCGAGTTCCTCGCGATAGAGGAAGTCCGTGGCGGCCTTCTGGTCGCCGAAGAAGAGCCAGTTCTTACCGGCGGCACCCGTGGCCTTGCGCTCCTGGAGGAAGGCCATGAAGGGGGCGATGCCGGTGCCGGGGCCGACCATGATGACCGGCGTGGCGGGATCCTCTGGAACCCGGAAGTGCTTTGCCGTGTGGACGAAGACGGGGACGGGCGCGTTGTCGGCGCGGTCGGAGAGGAAGGTGGAGCAGACGCCCTCGCGCTTGCGGCCATTGCTCTCGTAGCGGACCGCGGCGACCGTCAGATGCACCTCGGTGGTGTGCGCCTTCTGCGAGGAGGCGATCGAGTAGAGGCGGGGCTGGAGCTTGCGCAAGCACTTCACAAACTCCTCGGCAGTGAACTTCGCGGCGGGATATTCCAGCAGGGGATCGATCACTTCGCGGCCCCAGAGATAGGCGTCGAGATCGGCCTTCCCCTCGGGAGTGACCATTGCGGTGAACTTCGAAGCCGTCGGGTCCTTCTCCGCAATCGCGGCCAGGAGCTTCTTGTCCATCTCGGTGATGACATAGAAGCGGGTCAGTGCCTCGCGGAGGGAGACGGGCTGGCCGTTCGTGTCGACCACCTGCTCCTCGCCGGTCAGTCCCAGCACGCCGAGCAACTCCTGCACGAGCCCAGGATTGTTGGTCGGGAAGACACCGAGGGAATCACCCACCTCGTAGGCGAGGCCGGAGTCTGCGAGATCGATCTCGAAGTGACGCGTGTCCTTGGCGGAACCGGCGCCGGTGAGCTTGCGGTTGGTGCGGAGCTTCGCGGGAAAGGGATTCTTGCGGGAATAGAGAGCGGTGGGATCAGCGGACATCGGCTTAGAATAAAAGGTTGGTGGTTTCGTTCAAGTTTTCGTGCAGCAACCAACAGCCCAAAATAATATAGAACTCAGGAACTCAGGAATTTTTGCCGGTTTATTTTCCTGCTTTCCTGAGTTCCACATTTTAAACCTTTAGCCAGCGTTTCCAAGCTCCTCCAAGAGGATCCGACTCATGCGGATCCCCCCCAGAAAATTAGGGATCAGCATATTCTCATCCGGGGAGTGGATCCGTGAGTCGGGGTTGGCGAGGCCGAGCAGGTAGGAATCGACCCCGAGGATTTCTTTCAGCGTGGCCAGGATCGGGATGCTCCCCCCGTCCCGCAGGAGCAGGGGCTCCGCGCCGAAGGCTCCTGCGAGCGCCTTGCGGGCGGCAAGGCCGTCGGGTGAGTTGGGATCGGACTGGTAGGCGGCGCCGGAGTGGCCCGTGATCACTTCGAGCAGGACGCCGGGAGGGGTCTGGGATCGCAGGTATTCCTCGGCTGCGGCCAGGATCACGGCAGGATCCTGATCGGCCACGAGGCGGAAGGTGAGCTTGGCGAAAGCCTCCTTGGGCAGGACGGTCTTGGTTCCCGCCCCCTGATAGCCTCCACCGATGCCGTTCACCTCGGCGGTGGGGCGGGCTCCGATCCGCTCGATCGTGGAGAAGCCTTTCTCGCCGACAAGCTGGGTCACGCCGGCGAGTTCCCTGATCGCATCATCGCCGCCGGATGCCTTTTCCAAGTCCGAGGCCGCCGTTCTCTCCCAGGGTTCCAACGGGCGCACGTCATCGTAGAATCCGGGGATCCTGACGCGGCCGTTCTCGTCGTGGAGCGAGGCGATCAGGCGGGAAAGGACGGTCACGGGATTGGCCACGGCGCCGCCGAAGAGTCCGCTATGCAGGTCGCGGGCCGGGCCGCGGACGACAAGTTCCATCGCGGCGATCCCTCGCAGGGCGTAGGTGAGAGCGGGCTTATTGCCGGGAGCCATCGCCGTGTCGGAGATCGCTACGAGATCGCAGGCCAGCTCCTCGCGGTGCTCGCGGAGGAATTCCTCAAGGTTCGGGCTGCCAATCTCCTCCTCCCCCTCGATCAGGAAGATCACGTTGACCGGCAGGGAGCCTTTCTCGCGGAGCGTCTCGGCGACACCGAGGATGTGTGCGAGGATCTGTCCCTTGTTGTCGGCAGCCCCGCGTGCGTAGATCCTGCCTTCCTCGATCCGTGGCTCGAACGGGGGCGTTGTCCATCCCTCCAGCGGCTCGGGCGGCTGGACGTCGTAGTGTCCGTAGATCAGGACTGTCCGCTTCGCGGGGTCGCGCGGCGTCGCGGCAACGACGACCGGGGATCCGGGCGTGGAATGAACGGCGGCCTCCAACCCGATCGAGGAGAGTTTTTCGCGCAGCCACTCGGCGCAGGAATCGAGGTCCGGGGCATGCTCGGGCTGGGTCGAGATGCTTGGGAAGCGGAGGAAGGCCTTCAGCTCTTCCACGGGCTCATTCTGGAGATCGATCTGCGCGCTCATGGCGACACAGTAGCAGGCTTCACGGCTCGGCGTGAATCCCTCGCTGTGGAAACTTCAGCAGGGAAAAATTCCCAACCGCCAAGAAGAAGAAAAAGACCAACGTGGCGAGCGGCTTGAACCAGATTTTGGTGAGCGGGAAAATCGGGTAGCCGTAGCACTCCACGGCCAATGCCAACGTGAAGAGCGTCAGGAGCAGGGCCGGGCGACCGGCATCATTAAGATAATTCTTAAGGTAATCCTCAAAGATGGCCCGCCCCGCCATCAGCGCGGTGAATCCGGCAAGGATCACGTACGAGTTCTCCTCGGTGCGGGGGTTGAAAAGCATCAGGTAGAGCGCGGCAAGCAGCATGACCCCAAAGGGCTGCGCCTGCACATTCCCGCGGAATCGCCGCGTGATATGAAGCGAGAGGACCAGCGCCACGATTGCCGCAAGGGCACGGATTCCCGAGATCGCGGCGGGGGATGGGTGGATGCCCCAGAGCCAGAGCATGCCGAAGAAATAGCTGAAGGTGTTTTCCGCGGGTTGACCGGCCAGCAGGAACTTCTCCCAGAAGTGCCGGTACTCTGCCGTGACATAACCGGGATCGGGATGGATCCAGGCCGCACCAAGGCAGAGAAGGAATCCGCCCGCCAAGCGCAGGCGGAGTGGCGCAAAGCAGGCCGCAGCTAGCAGGGCGGGCGCCAGGGCGATCGGCTTAAGCATCACCGCGAGCAGGAGCCAGAGGGTTGCCATGTTCCAGCGCGACCGGGCCACCGCCGAAACGGCGAGGAGCATCAGGCCCGCGAGAGGGAGGTTGACCTGACCGTTGCGGGCGCTCGAGAGCGATGCCGGGATCACCAGGATCGTGGCGGCGAGAAAAATCCTGTTACGTTGGGTAGGGCTCATCAGTCCGGCGGTACGCCAGAGTCCCACGGCCAGAAGGGCAAGTCCGGTCCAGCGCCAGAGCGGTTCCCCAACTCGCTTGGGCAGAACCTGATAGGGCGTGTAGAGGATCGCCTCCTGCGGCAGGTAGAGGTAGCCCCCCTGGCTCATGTCGTAGGGACTCTCCTTGCCGGCCCACCACTTCTCGGAGGCCTGACGATACTCCGGGGTGACGGTGCGCTTGTCGGGTCGGGCCGCGACAATGATCCCCACGATGAGTGCGAAAAGCACCCAAAGCCCGACGGCAATCCTCAAGGCCCTGCCCGGTTCAACCGAACGGAGGGCTTGGAACGGATTCAAAAGCCTAGGCTTTCAGCGTGACCCCGAGGTCGCCGATCTTGCCGAGGTTCAGCCCGGCGAGGGCGGGGGTCTCGGCGGCCATCTGCTTGAAGAGATCCTCGAGGGAGGAGGCGCCATCGGCACCGAGTCCCTTAAGCATGTCGCTCAGGATCTCCCAGTCGTCGCGGGCATGACCCGGGGCGGTCAGGGCGCGGTTGAGGCGCTGGAGACGGCCGTTGACGTTGACCATCGAGCCGCGCTTCTCCGCAGAGGCACTGCCGGGAAGAACCGCCGAGGCGTGCTTGAGGGAGGCGTTCGGAAGGATGTCGATCACCACGAGCGAGGCGAGCTTGCTCAGGTCGGTCTCGTTTAGGCCGCAATGGAGGGGATTCTCTCCGAGAACGATCAGCGAGGTGATCTTGCCGGAGGCGATGCCCGCAGCGATGTCCCCGAGTCGGGAACCGGGTGTCGCGGAGGTGACGCCGAGGAGTTGGGCTCCACGGGTGTTCGGATTGCCGTCGTCGGAGACAAGGAATCCGTCTCCCTTCTGGGCGCGGGGGCGGATGTCGATCAGATCGGAGCCGAGGGTCCTGGCCAGACGCTTCGCAAGGAAGAGCTCCTCGTTGGTCATGCGGGCGGAGGCGATGATGGCGGTTCTTCCCTCGCCGTGCTGCTTCAGGGACTCCGTCGCGGCCGCAACGGCTTCCTTCCAGCGGACGGCGGCTCCCTTCAAGAGGGGCTCCTTGAGGCGATCCTCGCGGTGGATGTAGGTGTAGTTGAGGCGGTGCGAATCGGGCATCCAGTAGGCGTTGACCGCCTCGTTCTCGCGCGGGTTGATGCGGTGGATCTTGTTCTCGCGGCTGCCGATCACGATGTTGCTGCCGATGCCGCAGTTCGTGTCGATGGTCTTGGTCTCCTTGAGGAACCAGACGCGCATCTTGAACCGGAAATCCTTGGAGGTCAGCGCGCCGACGGGGCAGATGTCGACGGTGTTGAGCGAGTAGTTGCTGTCGAGCCTCTTGCCGGGGTGGACGGTGAGGGTCGTGTGGCTGCCGCGATCGACGAATCCGAGGCAGTCGTCCTTGGCCACTTCCTTCATGAAGCGGATGCAGCGTGAGCAGAGAATGCAGCGCTCGTCGTCGAGGACGATACGCTCGCCGATGTCGACGTGCTTCGGCTTCTTGACCTTGTTGTCGATGAAGCGTGAGGAGTCGTTGCCGTATTCGACGGAGAATTCCTGCAGGCGGCACTCTCCCGCCTTGTCGCAGATCGGGCAGTCGAGCGGGTGGTTGATCAGGAGGAACTCCATGACGCCCTTGCGGCACTCCTCGACGAGGGGGGAATTGGTGCGCACGCCGAGTCCCTCGGAGACTTCGATGGCGCAAGAGATCGCGGGTCGCGGGCTCCAGTTGATGAGTGGGCGGCCATCCTCGCCGAGCTCTGGCTTGCGGTCGGGACCCATCTTGGGTGTGCCCATTTCGATCAGGCACATGCGGCAGTTGCCCGGAGAGCTCAACGCAGGGTGGTAGCAGTAGTGGGGGACGTAGCTTCCGCCCTTCATGCAGGCCTCAATCAGGCGGGTTCCTTTGGGGAATTGTTTCCAGACCCCGTCGATCTGGACATTGATCATAGGGACGGCCGTTTCTGTCTTGGTGTCGGCTGTGGTGGCTGGAGCGCTCATCGGTTGATTTAAAAAGTGGGATTCCGGGATTCGGAAAATAGACGCCTTTTATGGACGGAGGGCCGTTGCTGGGCAAGGAAGAAGGCATCCCCCCGCGGTTCCCCGCGGAAAAAGCGCCCCCATGCCCCGTCATAAAAATCATCGTGAACCGTCTCGTGGCTTGCACCCGACATGGTTCCAGCCTAGGTACTGCCTCCTTACCAGGATGGGTGGCAGACTGGTCGATTGACTCGCTCGCGCCCGCTCGGCTCGCCCTACGGGTCCCGCGGTTGCGGAATCTATCCGGGCCTTTCCCAAGGCCTGTATTGCGCACGCTTGGAAAGCGTGTTTACCTTTATCGGTAACGAGGATTCGACTGCCATGCCGCGATTAGCGGCATTTGTCTATCGCGCAGCCTTACTGCAGAGCCCCGGCAAGGCCGGGGATAATTCCCTCCCCACATTTTTGTTGGGCGAACGACGCTAGCAAAAAATCTTGATGCCCCGCACCTAGCGGCTTGCGCGAAGAAAGTTTCGCTCATAGTCTTTGGAGTTCAGTGTAGATCAGGATGGGTGGCAGAGTGGTCGATCGCGCACGCTTGGAAAGCGTGTTTACCTTTATCGGTAACGAGGGTTCGAATCCCTCCCCATCCGGTTTTTTTTATAAGTAAAGAATCCGGAGTGGCAGAAAGGGAATCGAACCTAGGTTCGACTGCCATGCCGCGATTAGCGGCATCATCTGTTCTACGAAGTCACTTGGCAGAGCCTTGGCGCTAGCCAAGGATAATCCCTCCCCATCCGGTTTTTTACGAAGCAGCTCAATAAGCCGCTTAGCGATTCTGCGTCGCCATTCCGCCGAACCTTGGCGAAGCTAGGCATCCACTCTCCCCACTCTCGGGGCGATGGGCTACGCTTATCCCGCTCCATGAACTCCTTTGCCGACCTCTCCCTACTCCCCACGCTTCAGGGGACCCTCGTTGAAAAGCACCTGACCAAGCCGACCGAGATCCAGTCCCAGGCGGTGCCAGCCCTGCTCGCAGGACGCTCCGTGGTCGGGGTGGCCGAGACCGGGAGCGGGAAGACACTCGCCTATGCCTTGCCGATCCTGCACCGGCTCAAGACCCTTGAGCTCCAAGGCAACCCGATCACGGTCTACGGAGAGCCCCGGGCCATCGTGATGGTTCCGACCCGGGAGCTGGGGGAGCAGGTGGCCAAGTCCTTCAAGCCATTTACCCACGAGACGCGCCTGCGTGTGCGTGCGCTCCTTGGAGGAACAACGATGGAACAGGCGAAACGCAGCCTTCAGGGGCCCTTCGAGGTCTTGGTCGCCACACCTGGGCGCCTGATCAAGATGATGGAGGCAGGGCTCGTCACGCTGGGAGATGTTCGTACCCTTGTGCTCGACGAAGCCGACCAGATGCTGGATCACGGATTTCTGCCCGATATCCGAAGGATCGTGAAGGAGTGCCCTGCTGAACGACAGCTTGCCATGTTCTCGGCCACGGTTCCCGCTGCCGTGGAAAAGCTCATCGCGGATCTCTTCGCCGAGGCGGAGGTCATCCGCAGCCAAGGGAGCCACCGGGTGGTGCCGACGCTGACCACCACGCAGCAGATGGTCGTGGGAGGGAAGCGCTTGCCCCTGCTCGAGCGACTGCTCGCCAAGAAGGTGGAGGGAGGCACGATCCTCTTCACCAACACCCGTGAGCAGTGCGACAAGCTTGCCGGGGAGCTGGATAATGCCGGCTGGCCCTGCGTGGTCTACCGGGGAGAGATGGACAAGGCGGAGCGTCGCAGGAACCTCAAGGCATTCCGTGACGGCGAGGTCGACCTGCTGATCTCCACCGATCTCGCCTCCCGCGGACTCGACGTCGAGCATGTCGGCCGCGTCATCAACTACCACCTGCCGCAGCAGATGGAGAATTACCTGCACCGCGTGGGCCGCACGGCGCGCGCCGGACGCCCCGGGCTGGTGGTGAATTTTGTGACCGAGCGCGATGCTCCGCTGATGAGCAAGCTCGATGGCGTGCGTTCTGCGCCGAAAGCTTCGACTGCTGCCAAGTCAGCATCTCCGAAAGCCAAACGCTGACCCCGCCTTCCTGCGCTATCCCTCTTTTTTTGCATGGGCCCTTTCGAGTCGTCGTTGCTCTCCGAACTCTCCTCTCTGGAGAAGCAAGGGCTTCGCCGCTCACTGCGCGTGGTCGAATCTTCCCGGGGCACGCTGATCACCATCGCGGGCCGGGAGCTGGTGAACTTCTCCTCCAACGACTATCTGGGATTGGCCTCTCATCCGGAGATTGCTTCTGCGATGGCCGAAGCCGCGCAACGATGGGGCGCGGGATCGACCGCCTCCCGTCTGATTTGCGGCACGAGCGCTGAACATGCCGCCTTGGAAGAAGAGATAGCTGCGGCAAAGGGGACCGAGGCCGCGTTGGTCTTTTCGACCGGGGTTGCGGCGGCGACCGGAACCATCCCCGCACTGGTCGGCCGCGGGGATGTCGTGATCCTCGACAAGCTGGCCCATGCCTGCCTGATCGACGGGGTGCATGCCAGCGGCGCCAAGATGAGGGTCTTCCCCCACAATGATCTGGCCAAGCTCGAGTCTCATCTCAAGTGGGCCCGCGAGACCCATCCAAAGGGCCGGACCCTGATCGTGACCGAATCGGTCTTCAGCATGGATGGCGATCTGGCTCCGCTTCGGGAGATCGTGGAGCTGAAGGATCGGCACGGAGCGATCCTCTTCCTCGACGAGGCACATGCCGTCGGCGTGAGGGGCCGTGGGGCTCAGGGGTTGGCAGGGGAGCTCGGGCTTGCCGAGCGGATCGAGATCCAGATGGGAACCCTCGGCAAGGCGCTCGGTGTCTCGGGTGGTTACATCGCTGGATCACGCCCCCTTATTGATTTCCTGATTAATCGGGCCCGGAGTTTCATCTTCTCCACGGCCCCCTCGCCCGCCATTGCCGCCGCCTCCCGCGCTTCACTCCGGATCGTGCAATCGCCGGAGGGGGATGCGCTACGGAAGCGACTTCAGGAAAATCTTAGCCTCCTTGCCGGGGCGATGAAAGCCAAGCTGCCCCCGAGCGCCATCATGCCGCTGATTCTCGGCGGCGAAGAGCGGGCCCTGTCCGAGGGGGCCCGCTTGCAGGAAGCGGGATTCTTTGTCGCGGCGATCCGTTACCCCACCGTTCCGCGCAAGACCGCGCGCCTCCGCATCACCCTCAGCGCCGCGCATGCACCCGGCCAGATTGGTGCACTGGCCGAAGCGTTGGCTGCGGGGCGATGATCCGCGGTTGAGCGGAGGTGTCCATTTTACACAAGGGATATTCGCGCGGAGGATATTAAAACCACTATATCTTGTGGTGTTATTTTATAACACCCCAACAAATAGTAGTTTTTGACCCTTTTTGGTTGTGCCAATCGCTTGCACCGGCCTACGCTTGGCACCCTCCTCATTTCACCACCTTTTCCATGTTTCTTCAATCCCTCGAACTGGTCGGATTCAAATCCTTCGCCCCGAAGACCACCCTGCGCTTCCACCGTGGCGTGACCGCCATCGTCGGCCCGAACGGCTGCGGCAAGTCGAACGTCCTGGACGCCATCCGCTGGGTGCTTGGCGAACAGTCGGCAAAGGCCCTGCGCGGCGGTGAAATGGCGGATGTCATCTTCAGCGGCACCGACACCCGCCAACCCCACAACATGGCCGAGGTCTCGATGACTTTCTCGGAGTGCGAAAAGGAGCTCGGCGTGGATTGGAACGAGGTCCGGATCACCCGCCGAGTCTTCCGCGACGGCAAGTCCGAGTACCTGATCAACGGCACCACCTGCCGCCTCAAGGACATCCACAATCTCTTCATGGACACCGGCATCGGCCGGAGCGCCTACTCCATCATGGAGCAGGGGAAGACCGCCCTCCTGCTCAACAGCCGCCCGGAAGACCGCCGCTCCATCTTCGAGGAGGCCGCCGGCATCACCAAGTACAAGGCCCAGAAGAAGGAGGCGATCCGCAAGCTCGAATACACCGAGTCGAACCTCCTCCGCGTCTCCGACATCATCAAGGAGGTCAAGCGCCAGATCGGATCGCTCCAGCGACAGGCAGGCAAGGCCCGCCGCTACCAGTCCCTCATGGAGGATCTCCGCGTCCTCGACACCCATCTCTCCCACCGCACCTACCTCAACCTGGACCGCTCCATCGCCGAGGTGGCTGCTGAGGTCGACAAGAGCGCCGACGCCCGCGCCCTCTACGAGCGGGAGATCGCCGAGCAGGAGGTCGAGGTCTCCGGCGCCCGAGAACAGCTCTCCGCGCTCGACGCCGAGACCGAGGGGGCCCGCGACCACCTGCAGACCCTGCGCAACCGCATCTTCTCCGGCGAGAACCGCATCGAGACCAATGCCGAGCGATCCGGGGAGTTCCGCGAGATGATCCTCCGCTCGCGCGCCGACATCGACGCCACCCATCTCCGCATCCGCGAACAGGAGAGCGAGATCGAGCAGGCGGACGCCCAGCTCACCTCGCTTCTCGAGGTGCTCCGCGCCGAGGAGGAATCCCTCGCAGCCGCCACCGCGCGAGTCTCCGAGGCGCAGCACGAGCGTATCACCGCCGAGCAGTCGACCGAGGCGCTGACCGGCCGCCTGCACGAACTGGAGAACCGTCTCACCGACGTCCGAGGCGAGCTCTCCACCGCCGGAGCCCGCCGCGACGCCGAGCGCGCCCGCGCCCTCCAGCTCCAGGAACAGGTCTCCGTGGCCGGCCTGGCCGTCACGACCGCAGCCACCCGCGCCGAGCAGACCACGGCCGCGCAGACCTCCACCCGCCAGGCGCTGGATGCCGCCGAGCAGGAGCTCATCGCCTCGCAGCAGGCCCACGACGAGGCGCAGATTGCCCGTCAGTCCGCGGAGACAGAATGGAACTCCTCCGTGAAGCAGCTCTCCGAGCGCGAGCACCGCCTGGAGATTCTTCTCCAACTCGAGCGCGAGGGAGAAGGGCTCGGCGAGGGGGCGCAGGCCATCCTGCGCGGACTCGACCGGCCCGAGTTCTACCAGGCCGGTATCCTCGGGACGCTCGCCTCGCTGGTCGAGATCCCGCAGGCCGAGATCCCCGCCATTGAAGCGGCTCTCGGTGCCGCCAGCCGCTCGATCGTCTTCGCCGATGCCGGCATGGCCGAGGAGGCTCTCAAGACCCTGCGCGAGGCCGCCCAAGGCCGCGCCTCGGTCCTTGCCAGCGACCTGCTGCCGGTTGCGCCACAGCAGACAGGCATGCTTCCCGAAGGCGCCCTCTGCTGGGCCACCGACGTCGTCCGCGCGACTGGATCCGCCCACGGAGTGATCGGACGACTCCTCGAGGGAGTGGCGCTCGTTCCCGATCTCGAGACCGCCTTCCGTCTCAAGAAAGCCAACCCCGGCCTCGGCTTTGCCGCCCGCACCGGAGAATTCCTCGGACGCGACGGCGTCGCTCACGGCGGAGCCACGGGTGAGGCGAGCGGATCGGCTCTCATGCGCCGCTCCCAGATCACCACGCTTGAGCGCGAGGTGGCCGGACTGAGAGAGCAGGTCGCCCATCTCTCCCTCGTCCGCGAGGGTGCCCTCGCCTCGCTCGAGGCGGCAGTGATCCGCCTCCGCGAGGCACGCGAGCATCTAGGCAACACCCAGGGACTTCTTGCCGCCGCCCAGGCCGACAACCTGCTCGCCACCCGCGAGCTCGAGAACGCGCGTCACCGCCACGAGTCGCTCGACAGCGAAATCTCCTCCCTGCAGGAACACATCGGCCAACTGGAGTCCCAGATCGCCGAACGCCAGCAGCAGCTTGAGGGCGCCACACTGGAACTTGCGACCGCCCGCGAGGAGCGCAACGCGGCCTCCTCGAGGATCGCCCTCCTGCGCGACGCCGAGACCGAGGCAGCCAGCGACCTCGCCGAGTCGCGCCTGCGCGTGGCCACCGAGCGCCAGCGCCAGCAGTCACTTGCCAGCCAGCGCGCCCCGATGGAGGCCCGCATCCGCGAACTTGCCGAGACCATCTCCTCACGCGAGCGCGACATCGCCACCCAGGAGGAGCGCATCCGCTCGCTCGAATCCGAGTCCACCGGCCTGGCCGAGAGCGTCCAGGGCTGGAAGCAGGAGAGCACCGAGGCCGAGGCCCGCGTCCTGGAACTCGGCGTGCGCCGCAACGAACTCCAGGCCGGAGTCGAGGCCCTCGAGATCGCCCTGCGCGGCGCCCGCAAGAACCTCTCGGACCTTCAAGACAACCGCTCCAAGAACGAGGTGCGTCTGGCCGAGCTGAAGCTCCGCGCCGAGGCGATCCGCGACCACGTCTCACGCCGCTATCAGCTCGACCTGGAGGGCTTCGAGCCCGACCGCTACGCCCTGCTCAAGGCCGTCGCCACCCGGAACGAGAAGGAACGCCGAGCCGCTTTGCCTGACGCTTCGACGGAAGGCGAGGGATCAGTTCCCTCCAACGAAAACCCCGAGGAAGTCTCCGTGGAAGCCATCGAGAAGGTGGAAGCTGCGCTGAGCGGACCCATCCCGGCAGAGATCCCGTGGGAGAGGATCGAACTGGTCGTGGCCGAACTGACCGAGCGGGTCGACTCCATGGGCCCCGTCAACCTCGACGCCATTCAGGAATTCGACGAACTCGAGGAGCGTTACAAGTTCCTCGAACAGCAGAACACCGACCTCGTCAACGGCAAGGCCGAGCTCCTCGAGGCGATCGCCCGCATCAACAAGACCACCAAAGAACTCTTCTCGGAGACCTTCGAGAAGATCCGCGTGAACTTCCAGGAGATGTTCACCCAGCTCTTCGCGGGCGGTAAGGCCAACCTCATCCTCATGGACGAGAACGACCCGCTCGAGAGCGGCATCGAGATCATCGCCCAGCCTCCCGGCAAGAAGCTCCAGAGCATCTCGCTCCTCTCCGGCGGCGAGCGCACCATGACGGCGGTGGCCCTCCTCTTCGCCATCTACATGGTGAAGCCCTCCCCCTTCTGCGTGCTCGACGAAATGGACGCGCCGCTCGACGAATCGAACATCGGCCGCTTCATCAAGCTGCTCGACCGCTTCATCGGCCAGAGCCAGTTCATGGTCATCACGCACAACAAGCGCACCATGTCCCGCGCCGACTCCCTCTACGGAGTCACCATGGAGGAGCGCGGCATCAGCAAGCTGCTCAGCGTCAAGTTCACCGGCCGCGACGAGCAACTCGCCCCCGCCGCCGCGAGCAACAGCACACTCCGCGACGAGACCAAGGAAAACGTCCCCGCAGCCGCCGGGGAGACCCAACCCTGATTACGGAGGCGCGCTTATTTTAATGGAGTTTCGCCCTTGCTGCGAAATTCCGTTGAAAGAGCGCGTTGTTCGGACCAGATCCGAAGCAATTCCCTCATCCGTTCCTCTTTGCTAAAGTCCGGGTTGTTCCGGATGGCCAACTCTTCCTGCTCAAGCTGGCACATGGTTTTGCCCGAATGTGCTGCAGATGCCGGGAAAACGGTCTTGGTTCTGGTGTCGTGCGTGAGATTTGCGCCCTGTGGATTTGTTGGCAACTTCTTGTCGAGACAGGCACCCGCGGCGCCGGAGAGGTCATCGGGTTGATGCGAGGTTTCCGGAATAAAGTCGGGCTTTAGGCTCCCGTTTCCTTTCGGAGCGGTTTGTTCGGAATCTGTCACCATGACAGGGTCCCCGTAAGTCGTGATCCCGTATAATCTTTTGGCGAATTCCCTAGGAAGCCTGATGCAGCCATGGGAGGCGGGGTAATTAGCAACGTATCCGGCGTGCAACGCAACCCCATCGTTGGTAAGTCGCTGCATGAACGGCATCGGCGCATTGTCATAAAGGTTGGAGTGGTGCATCTCCTCCTTCCCCATGATCCAGTAGC
This sequence comes from Chthoniobacterales bacterium, assembly GCA_044236545.1. Lineage (GTDB taxonomy): Bacteria > Verrucomicrobiota > Verrucomicrobiia > Chthoniobacterales > UBA6821 > UBA6821. The sequence continues at coordinate 17,142 of JBIIGI010000020.1, read as the reverse complement.
TTCCGCTGGGTGTTGAGCGCCCGGGCCTGCCGGAACTGATGCTCGACCGTGCGATGAGGACATTGCCCCGGTACACATAGAGCATCTGGCGCGGCAGCGAGACGAGAATCGCGAGGCTTCCCTCAATGGCTTTCTCGGGTTCCCATTCAAAACGCCCGGCGGGGATTTTTTCCGCCTCGGTCAGTGAATAATTCATTTTATCCACCTCGGGAGATCTTCCTGATGCGGAGGCCGGAGCCAGGGCAAGAAGTGGGACTAAAATAAAAGACACTCTTCTCATCGGGAATATGATGTAGATTCCTAGCACATCGACGTGAGACGATGACAAAGCATTTATGCGTCAGTAATCGTCGGCCCAGTAAACATCGGGAAGGTCCGCCGCCGCACCTTGAAGCTCCGATCGGTTCAGCGACCCGAACTTCTGCTCAACATCATCCCAGGGAACAAGATGCAAAGAGACCCGTTGGCCTGATTTCAAGGATCCGGCTCCCGTGGGTTCGCCTCTGCGCAATGCCTGAACGAACACAAGGATGTCTCGGGCAGCACATCCCTGTTCAACCTTGAGGCGGAGACTTCGGACAAAGTCTTTGTATGGAGTTGATCCCGGAGGGGGGATTTCGGAAACCTCAGAGATGACCCCCGTTACCGTGGAACTTTCCTTTTGATGCCGGGGTTTCAGAACGGAAGGGCCTGTCTCCGGGATCGGGATCACTGTCCAATCCCCCGCAGCGAGATCCCTCATTGAGAACTCATAGAGGAGAAACTTTTTCCCTTCCAATCGATCCGGGGAGCGGGCAAGCGACTGGCGGGTTGAGCTACTTCCCCCTGCATTTATCGCCAGGACATCGATATTCCCACCGAGTTTTTCGGAGAGACGTTCGGCAAGCCCTGCATCGCGTCCCCAGCCGAGATCCTCGGCGGAGAAGATTCTGGCAAAGCTATCTCCCAGCAAAAGGACGGGCGATGACGGATCCGGTTTCCAGGGACTCCCCTTGGCGTTTCGGTTGGGCCGGATGCTCACCTCTTGATCGGCGAACAGCGGTGCGGATCTAGGAAGATCCAGCATCCCTGTCAAATCCCCCGACTGACGGACTGCCAAGGATTCTACGCCGGGATTAGACTGGCTGGGAAAATCCGAGTGAGAGAGTTCACGCAATTTCTCCGCCACGGAATCTGCCACAGCCTCCATGGCTTCGGGGGTCCAGTGCGTGTCCCGTTGAAGATACTGAGCCTTTCCGGTCGAATGTTTGCGCTCCAGGATCAGGGAGGTCGGATCTAGGACCTCGATCCCTTCAGAACCCAGGATTTTCACAAAAGACGGGTAGGAGGGGTTTTGAAGACGCGTGACCGCCCGGGACCCTATCCAGAGATGCTCCGGTTCGATCATGGGCTTGACCGGAACCGGAAGCACCAGAAGCTTGATCCCGCGCTTTGACAGATCATCTCGAAAGGTCTTGAGGGCCGTAACGGGGTCGTTTTTTCTTCCTTTGCCACGGCCCGCTGTTTCCTCACCCGGCAGCGGGAATGGCCCGGTCGTGAGATATTCCACATCGGGCCGGTAGTAGAGCCATCCATCGCGCCCCCAAAAGACCTTCTCGTTTCCCAAACTCAGATACTTCGAGACGAACCATTGGAAAGCGGGGAGGAATCGATGACGGAGAAAGGAATCCTTTTCCAAGGATTTCTCGAATGCACGGAAGTCCTCCTTGAGTGAATGATTTGCCTTGGAAATCGCCGAACATAGGCCACCTGGCATCCTTTCCTTTCCCGCAGTAGCGGCTCGGGGAAAAGCCGTCAGGAAAGCGGACAAGGCCGGGGGTTTGCCGGCCTCGGCACCCCGCAAATCCTTCCATGCCTGAAGAATCGGTATGAGCAAAATGCTGCACAGGAATCCCGAAATCAGCACCCATCGGACACGACCACCCGCCCGTGTCACCCCGATCTCCAGGATGGCGGCCTCTTCGCGCCCCATGGGTTCCTTCTTCATCTCAGAACAGAAAGTAAATGAAGGGGTTGTAGGTTTGCCCTGTCATCACAAGGATTGAGAACCAAAACAGCAGCAGGATCACCACCGCCCTCATGAGACCGATGTGTCTGGTCCAGTCCCAGGTCTGCGGACAGAGCCAGGTGACCATGGCTGCCAGAACGAAACTTCCCAAATAATACGGGGAAAGGGTGATGCCCGCCACGAGTCCGGAGGCCGGGATGGAGTGCACCAAGCCGAACATCGAACCCAAATACGTGAGTGCGGATGGCAGATCCTTGGCTCGGAAAAAGACCCACGCAAGGGTCACAAGCATGAATGTGAAGGCGATCCTGAGGGGCGCGGGAAAACGCATGGCGAATTCCTGTTCCGCCCTCCAACGCTCCAAAGCGAGCATTCCCCCGTGGATACCGCCCCAAATCACAAAATTCCATGAGGCACCGTGCCAGAGGCCTCCGATCAACATCACGATCAGAAGATTGAGATAGGTCCTGGCGCCCTCGAGCCGGTTTCCCCCCAGCGGAATATAAAGGTAGTCCCTCAGCCAACTGGAGAGGGAGATATGCCAACGGCGCCAGAAATCGGTGATCGAACTGGCGCTGTAGGGAGAGTCAAAATTCTTTGCAAACACGAACCCAAGCATCAAACCCAACCCGATTGCCATGTCGGAATAGGCGCTGAAATCGAAATAGATCTGGAAGGCATAGGCGACGGCGCCGTACCACGCCTCCGCCGGAGGCAACGCACCCGCTTGAAAGCTGAGGTCGGAGATTTTTCCGCAAGGGTTGGCGAGGAGGATTTTCTTGGAAAATCCAAGGCAGAAGAAAGCAACGCCCCGGGCAAACTTTTCGGAAGTCAGTGTCCGGTGCTCGATCTGCTTGGCCAGAAACGAGAACTTCAGGATCGGACCGGCCACAAGGTGCGGAAACATCGAGACAAAGCAGGAAAAATCCAGAAAGTTTCCCATGGCCCGCGCTTCACCCCTGAACACATCGATCGTGTAGCTGATGGCCTGGAATGTGTAGAAGCTTATTCCCAAGGGGAGGATCACTTCGAAAAACGTGTTCCACTGCCAACTTTCTATCCCCAGGGATCGTATCAGGGCGTTGTAGTTGGTGACGCCGAAATTGAAGTACTTGAAGAAGCCGAGCGTCACGACATTCATGCCGACCGAGAGCGCCAGCGCTGACTTTTGGATCGGTGATCGGGCGGCCCCCTGCTCCAGGCAACGGATTGCCTGTCCCCTGAATTTCCAGACCCGGAGATCCCCGCGGGCTATCACAAGGCTTGCAAACCAGTCGGTGAGTGTGGTCGTGAACATCAGGAGCATGAAGACAGGCTCCGCCCATCCGTAGAACGCGTATCCCGTGAGGATCAACACCATGTTACGCATCCTTTGCCCCGCACCTTGAAGGGCGTAGTACAATCCCAGCGCCACCGGCAGGAAATAGAAGAGGAACAAATGCGAACTGAAGACCATGATGTGGGTGTCGTTTTCCTCCGGAGAACGGGGTTGCTCATAACATGTTTTAGGGGCAAGACAACCCAGATCGGACATGATACGCTCATCCCTTCCCAAAAATGACCGCAGCAACCCCCCGTCGGCTCCTTCAGGCATGTCTTTCTGCCGGGCTTGCCTTGCTGGCTCAGCCATTGAACGCGCAGAAAGCTGAAGATCAGTCTTTTCGCGCCGCATTGACAGGGCTGACGCCCCCCGCCGATTCTCCGATGCGGGCGGGCATTAAGGGCGCTGACGGCTGGTTCTTCTTCGGGCCTGAGTTGCAGCACCTTCGTCACGGTGAGGGAGCGGCCAATGAGAACCCTCAGGCTCTCGAAGCGATTGTCGACTTCAACAATCAACTTCAGAAAGCCGGCATCCGGTTGCTCGTGGTTCCCGTGCCCGCCAAGGCGGCGATTTATCCCGACAAACTAGCCGCAGGCCTTCAGGTGCCTGCCGCGCCACCATTCACGGCTGACAGTGATTTCTGCAGCCAGCTGAGAACAAACGGAGTGACGGTGTTGGATCTTGCCGGCGTTTATCAGCAAAACCGGGACAAGGGAGCCCCGCTCTACTGCAAAACGGACTCACATTGGTCGCCGGAGGGAATACGGATTGCCTCCTCGGAGATTGTGAAAAACCTGCGTGCGCTGTTGGGAAATGAGATCGCCACCGCATCCCCGATCACGGCCAGCCCTCAAAACCTGACATTCCGCGGAGACCTTGTTCCCCCGGACGGGCCAGTGGAAACCGTGATGCTGCAAGCCGTTTCCACAGAGGGGCATCCAGTGGCCGCAGCGAGGACCAGCCCGATCCTCCTTATGGGCGACAGCCACAATCTGGTTTTTCATTCAGGAGGCGACATGCATGCCGAGGGGGCGGGTTTGCCAGACCAGTTGGCAAAAGACCTTGGGTTTCCGATCGACCTTGTGGCCGTGATGGGTTCCGGTGCCACGGCTGCCCGGTGGAGTCTGGCCAGAAGGCATGACAATCTTGCCGGCAAGAAAGCCGTGGTCTGGTGCTTTACCGCCCGCGACCTGACCGAAGGCGGGCGTTGGGACAAGGTGCCCGTTATCCGTGCGACGGCCCCGCAATCAAATCCGGCGCCATCGCCTTGAGTTTCAAGAAAACCTTGTCAGCCCAGGATGTTGCCGACCCTGCGGAATAGTGCACCCCGTCGCTGCCGGTGACACCCAGGATATAGCTGCCTGTGAGCCTGCGTGAATCGATGGTCTGGAAGTCGAAAGCCGCCGCGCAGTTCCGCATGTAAGCGGCAATCTGGTTCTGCACAGTCTGGGAATACCTGGAAGCCGATGGAGGCAGTATCCAAACAATGCGGCTGCCGGGTGATCTCGATCGGATCTCTCCAATCATTCCCCTGATGTAAATCCCAAGCTGGCGGTAGTCCTCGGTACGGCGTGGGTTGAATCCATCCATCCAGTTTGTGCCGAGTTGGATGATGACCAGGTCGGGACGATAATTCGCGAGGATCCTGCCCAACTTGGGCGTCGCTGTCGGAGGGGGTTTCCTTCCATGATCAAAATCAACGAACATGTATTCCCTTGGATTCGGGGTGACCTGGCGGTAACCGCATGTGGTAGCATAAACAGGCTCACCATCCGTCCAGCTTTCCGGCGATGATCCGCAGGATGCAAAAACACAGACACCCCGGGTGCCGGTTGACTCTTTGAGAAGCGCCTCAAGCCGCTCGCCGAAGGGTCCGAAACTGAGAGAATCCCCGATCAGCATCACCGCGACACGCCTTGGGGCGGCAAACATTCGAAAGCGCACCTGGGGTTCAGTTTGTGCGAGAGCTGGCCCGTAATCCCCGCCGTTACGTGACGGCTGGGATCGAACTGTACAGGGGGCGATAAGCATCATCAGCAAGGCAATGATGCCGACGGCGCAACGTGGGTTCATGGTGCAGGTTTTATTCCCCGGAGTTGGCAACAAGAGAATCATCCTCGGCGGTGACATATTGGGCAAGCTCCGCAAATCTGGAATCACGGCGGCATTTCCATGTGGCCAGCAGGGAATCCTCAAGGGGGACAAGACGCAGGCTCCTTTTTCTCAAGGAATGCTCTGCTTGAAGGGACATGCGCTTATCATTCCAGAGATAAACCCGCAGGACCGCAATGCGCTGGTTCTTGAGCGACTTCTCCGAGGAAGAGACGACGCTGTAGACCTCCTCAACTAGGCTCTTGTAATAAGGGGCGGTCTCTTCTTTGGAGAAGGGAGGCGTGATTCCCTCCAGAATGGCCCTGATCTTGATGGGATCTTTCTTTTTTGACCGGGGTTGGTGGGAAACAGCAACCGGGGACGAAGCCGCTGGAGGAGTGACCGGGGTTGAGGGTCCGGACGGGATGGATTCAAAGACCTTGTCAGCCCAAAGATCCATGTCTTTTCCCATGAAGTGCTGCTTGTCCGACTGCAAATGCGAGTAGGGGTAAGCAAGGAGGTTTCTACTGTCGATCACCGTGAGATTCTTGGCCGGATAGGATCTGATGCGATCGACAAGTTGGTCCTGTCTCTCCTGAGGGACCCTGCCGGAAACGGGTGGGGTCACCCATACGACACGGCCGACTTTGGAAGTGGCAACATCCAGAAATGGCCTGATGTAGGGATCCAGGACACCGCCCGGATTGCTTTTGCTCCCGAGGGGTAGGTCGAGAAGATTGTTCCCCAGTTGCACAATCAGCAGGTCGGGACGAATCTTTTCCAATAATTCCTCCAGTTTCGGAACGGGGTGGGGTGAGGGTTTGTGACCCCGGCTCATGCCGTAGGTGTCGACAAATTCCTTCAAACAACCATCCACTCCGGACTCAATCGTCCAAAAACCGCAGGGCGTTCTGACATTGGTGTAGGGATGAAGTTTCATCCAGGAGAGCGGATGAGTTCCGCAGGCCATGTAAGTGAATACCTTTGGGTGACCCGACTTGCGGAATCTTCCGTCAAGGGTCTTTCCGAAGCCGCAAAGTGCCATTGAGTCGCCGATGATCAGCACAACAGGATGGGGTGCCTTGACCTCTCCAAGAAGCCTTCCCAATCCCAATCCAAGCCCGGCCAGGAAGACTCCCGCTGCAAAGCGCCTTCTTGTCAGGGGAAGATTGTAATCCAAGTCACGCATGCAGGAACTTGGTGTTGCAAAGATCCCGCGCCTTTTCCAGTCTTCTTCTTTGAAACTACCGACATGAATCGATGCCACTACCTTGGAAAAAACGCATGGATTCGCTTGCGGAATGCGGCGGTCATGACAGGAGGACTCATTTTCACAGGGGCTATGCCCCCTTCATCCTTGCACTCTCAGGATAAGGAAACCAAGGCTTCGGCGGGAGTGATGGTGGGTGGAGTCACCCCGATGGGGGAAATCAGAATCGAGTTGCCGGCAGGGACCGACTTCGTGATCGAAGAACGCGTTGGTGACACCTTGAAGGTCCGCAAGGGCCCGTTTCGGGGAGATGTTCCCGTCCAACAAACACCAATATGGCAACCCCCGCCCGCCCCCGATGCAGGTTCCTCTGCGGCCCCATCGCCCTCGCCCACCCCGGGAATTGGCAATCCGATGGAAGGACCCGACCTATGGCCGGATTGGGGACAAGCTGCAGTCAAATTCTGGAGAGATCATCGAAACGGAAGTCTTGCGCTGATTGGCTTGGCATCCGCCATTCTGGTAGCGGCACTTATCATTGCTTTGGTCAGAAGGCGCAATGCTACGAGAGAAGAGGGGTTAACGCTGAAAAGCGACCTTGAGCAGATCCGGCATGATTTGCAGAAACTCCATTCCCTCCTGGAGGCATCGCGGAAACAACCCCCTGAAGTCTCTCTTCAACAACACAAGGGCGCCGTTGCCTGCTGTCCTCATTGCGAGAAAGAGATCCTGATCTCATCGCTGAAGCATGGAGCCAATAGGTGCGCGGAATGCGGGGGTGAATTTCTCTACGAGTGACCTTTTACCTTTTGCGTTAAAGATCCTTACTGATTTTACCCCCGGCATCCTTCACATAGGCTTCAAAGCCCTTCTGGAGGGCATTTCCAAAAATCATCAGTGAGGCTTCGCCCGTTTCCCGATTCCTCTGCAGGATCGCAGTTGACAGGGAGCCGATCCATACCAACCCATCGGCAGGGAATACGGTGTGATAGGGCTCCCCCCTGCTCGATAAAAGCGCCTGATTCAAAATCTCGGTCTGACAACCGTCGGGGGTTTGCAGGAGGACACCATAGAATTTACCGTCCAGAAAATAATAGGTTACCTCGAGCAGGAGGAGATCACCCATGGATTTCTGCTCGTCCATGCGGATGAAGGACTGAAACCGGTTCTTGTCCCCGCCCGCATCATTCGAGGGTGTAAGCTCCCACTTCTTTGCATTGAAGTCTGCCAAAGATGCCCCAAAAGGCATTCCTCGGAAAGATTCACCCCGGAATGCAGGCAGGTTGGCCGAGGATGCGGATGCATGCAGAAATAACGTTGCGGCAAGCATCCAAAAAAGGGCGGGGGAAAATTTCCTGATGCGTATGGTGGCAAACATGTAAGCGGATGATTCTTGCTGCCGAATAGGGATATACGAGTGACACCTTGATCGACAATGAATGGAATTTTCAAAGATTTTGTTGATCCGGGTTGACGCAATCCCATTATGTGCTACACCGCAGCTCATGCAATTGCCTCCCCAGAGCATTTCCTGCTTCCGCAGTCGGAAGCAACATTTCGTGTATCTCTTGCTCGGGCTGATGCTGTTCTGCGGGGTTGAGGCCAAGGCACAATCATCCTTGTTGGGAAGGGTTGAGGCCATGTTCCACGACCTTTTCTATGACAAAACCACGGTTCCGGCAACCGGGGCTCAAACAAAGGAACCGACGAGCCAAGGGGCCCTTATTGCCCCCCAAAAGTCAGGACAAGCCCTTGTTATTGCAAGGATATCGGATCCCTCTATTCCCCCCACTTGGGCAACAAAACTCGTGCAGCAGTTCCTTGCCAAGGCCTCCAATCCCGGCATCAGGTTTGTCACGATCGAGGATCTGACGGGCAGCGCCAAAGAGGCGCTTCAAACCAAGGCAGGGGAAGGAGGCATGCAGTCCTTTTCCTCCAATCAGCAGGCACTTCAGTTTGCCGCCTCTCAGGGGATTCCCGCAGTGGTCACCCTGAGCATTGAGAATCTCAATGTCCGCCCTGCCCAGACAGCCGCGGGCATGTTCCTCGGTACCGCCCGCGGAACGGTCTCCATGGTATCGAATGCTGAAGGGGCGCGTAGTAACTCCGGGGACTATTCTGCCGGTGCAAGGAGTTTCAATGAGCAGCAGGTCAATGAAAAGCTGCTTCAGGACCTCGCTGCAGGGCTGGCATCACAAGTCTCTGCATGGCAGCCCCCCGCGGCCGGAGACGGGATCGGAGCAATCTGCGAGGTTCATGCGAAGGTGGACGGGTTGAGCATGCCCTCTTTTGTCATGACCAACGGAACCCCGAGTTTCAACAACCAGTCTGTGCCGGTGTTCGCCTCCGGAGCCACGGTCGAACTCGACGGCATCCTTGTAGGCCAGACCCCATGTGCCATCCAAGCGGGCAGGGGAATGCATGAACTCAAGGTGACGCGCGAGGGACTCAAGCCCTATACGGCAACCATTAACCTCACCGGGCAGAACCGATATGATGTGATTCTTGTTCCCTCGGACGAGACATTGGCGAAGTTCAATCAAAAGCTTGCATACATCAGGAAGCTCGACATGACCCAGAAGGTCAACGAAGCGGAGATCAAGGTCTTGGAAGGATATGCCAAGATGCTCCGCCAGAGTGGTTTCAGGATTGATCAACGTTCGGTCAGTGATTGGGGACACCTCTCGGTCGACCGTGAAGACGCTGCCAACAAGAAGTAAAATCCATGAATTCCATGAATGAGAAATTCCCCGCCCGATGCATTGCCCGGATATTGGCGCTTGCAGCGCTTTTCGTCGCCGGACATGCGAGTGCCCAGAACTCCCAAGCGCCCAAGATCCAAGTTGTTCAACTGGAAAAGCTGGAGATCAACGATGGATTGATCACGGATGAAATTGCCAAACGCTTCAACACCAAAGTGAGGAGGCCGACGGTCACCGGCGAGGTTTCAGCGCGGGATTTCATCCAGGTCAATGATAACCAGATCAGCCGTGAGGTAAGGGTCAAGGTGGACACCAAGACGGACTCAACGGAGATCGACAAGTTGAGGGCCAGTGTGGAGGACCGCATCAAGGGTGCCTTCGCCGCAACTTTGGCCCAAGAAATGAGTGCCACAAAACTGATGCAACTGGCGGTTCGCGACAAGTCGCTGGAAGCGCTGAAAAAAGAATGGCAGGTCAGCGAAGAGCTTGGAAAACCGACCGATGGAGGGCCCGACATGAGCGTTCAGCAAGCGGATTACATAGCCACGGCCAAGATCACGGATTTTGTCACTGACCGGAAGGTGTTGGGCAATGAGGAAGCCGCCATTTGGACGAACTCGATTTCCGCAACCCTTGAAATTACCAAGGTGAACGGTGGCACCAAGAAGGCCATTACCGAAACGGTTTCCGACGGAGGAAAGGGTCGTAAAGGAGTTGGGGGAGAAGCTGCCAACTTCAATGCCCAACAGATCCAGAACATAACTCAGAAGCTTTCAAAACGACTTGCAGAAAGAATTCTCGACAATTATTCGCCGCCCAAGATCGTTGCCCGCAGGGGTGCCCTCATCATCATGGATCGCGGCGAGGCGGCCGGGGTCAAGGTTGGTGACAGCTACAAATTGATCGAGAGGGTCGACAGTACCTACGGGACAGATGCAGGGTTTCCTTTGGGAAAAGCTACCGTGGAGATGGTGAACGAGGACACTTCTAATCTTCGTCTCGATCCGAATGTTCCTGAATTCAACGACACCAACAAAATCACACTGCAAAAAAACAATCCCCAACCCACCCCAACCCCAACCAAAAAACCATGAACAAAAAACTTATCGGCAGGATCGCCATTGCGGCGCTTCTTGGATGCCCTCTTCTCCTGACATCTTGCGCCAGTGGCGGTTTGCGAGGCGCTCAGAACGCTTGTCGTTCCGGATCTGTCGGAGGGGCTGTCAGCGGAATTAATTCGCTCGCTTCCAAGGAGAAAGAGGGAGCTCGGGACAGCGAATTGGTTTTCGTCGAGCAGGGCAACATCAATGCCATCGCTGGAAATGCCGAACAAGCCAAGCAGGGATATATTCAAGCCGACCATTCGATTGAGAAACATCTCATGGCTTCGAAGATTCAGCTTGGAAATGAAGCTGGAGCAATGCTCGTCAATCTTAACTCGCTGCCGTATCATACCAGTCCAGCTGAGCGGTTGATGGCGGCATCCTACTTGGCCGCGTCTCTGCTTCAAACCGGGGACCTGACCGGTGCAAGATCCGCCGTGAAACTTGCAAAGAACCGTCAACTCCAGATCAACGAGCAGTTCAAGCGGCAGATCGAGGATGAACAGAAATCGCTCCGTCAGGCGGTGCAGGCCGATCCCAAGATGCAGATCAAACTCGATGAAGGTAAGATCGAGCAGCAGACAACCAGCCTGCAGGCGGCGGTTGCACAATATCACCCCTACAACGACGGGTTGAGTGTGCCGTATGCCGAGGCACTTGCCGGAGTTATTCTTGGTTGCGGCCAGAATGCCGAGAAGCAACGGGCCAACGAGTCCTTCAACAATGCCCTTAAGGCAAATCCAGGCTGCAGCAACCTCAATAAGGCTATCAGCTCTTCTCCGAACAGCACCACCCACATCTTCATCGAGGATGGAGTGGCACCGCAACTTGGATCCACCCGGTTTGACATTCCAATTTACATCAACGGCGCCCTGACCACCCTCTCGGCCGCGTTCCCAGTGTTCGAGCCCACCCCGCTTGCAGGCCCGCTTGCCACAGTCAAAGCCGGTGGTGGGGAGGTCAATGCCGACGTCATCTGCGACTTCGACCGCATTGCAGGAGCTGAGTTTCACCGCAAGATCCCGGGGACTATCGCCCGCACGATGGCATCTTCCACCCTGAAGGCTGCGGCCGGCATTGCCGGTCAACTTGCAGCTAAAGAGGCAGGTGGTGACTATGGAGGACTGATTGCCAATGGCATAGGCGTTGCCTCAGTCCTCTATAATGTTGCGAGTGCACAAGCTGATCAACGCATATGGTCAACCTTGCCAAAACAGGTCCGGTACGCCTGCGTCAGCACCCCATCAGGCGGATCGGTTGAAGTTGGTGGAAAGACCATCAAGCTTCCTTCAGGCGGGAGCAACCTTGTGATTGTCCGGGTCATTAATGGCCAGGTATTTGCAAGGGCCGCCGCTCTCTGAAATCTGCATTCCGGACATGAATTCCAAGGGGTTGTTCCTTGCGCTTTTGGCGCTCTGCATGATCGTTACCAAGAGCCTTATTGCAGGCACCTCGGTTGCCGAGGTGCAGAGTTGGAACAATCCCAAGGGAGTTCGGGAGTTCACGCTGTATATTAACTGCTGTTCCGGTTCACCATACCGATATGATCCGAAAAATCCTTTCCTCACCGAGATCACCATGGTGAAAAATGCCGGAGGGTTTGTCACCATTCAGGGAAAAATCACGAATAACGCGCCTTGGAGAAAGACATTCCGGATACGATGGGAATGGAAATCCCCCAATGGACTGATGTCCACAGCACCATCCGATGCCGCACTATCCATGGTGACGCTCGCAGGGAGAGAGCAGGAAGTCATTCAGGGAACTTCGACTGTTCCGAACCCAATCGGAGTTGTTTTAACATTATTTCCACACGCAAAGTAACCAAAATAATAAAACCCACACATAACAACACACCTAACAATGAAAAAAAGAATTCTAGCACTACTATCCTTGACTGTTGTGTTTTTGTTAAGTTCTTGTGCCTCAGTTAGCAAGGTAAGCACCTCTCAGTTCCGCACGACCATGGGACTGGATCCTCAAGACATCGAGGAAACCTCTTCCCAGATGGCTCAGTCTATGCTCGCCGCTCACGTTCTTACAGCCAAAGGGGCCGAAGGGCGATCCGTCATCGTGATTTCCACATTCAGGAATAACACAGCACTCTACGACTTTGATCCTAACCTTATTTTCAACCCAATTCGCGTGACACTCAACAAGTCGGGAGTAGCCTACTGTTATGTGACTAACGATGCATTCGTGTCTCGAAACAGGGCTGCAGTTTCACATGAAAACAGCGTTCGGGACTTTCTCGGCGAAGGCGGGCACGTTTCATCCGGCCCAAGCCCACAGTACTCAATCACTCTTGAGCTTATTGAGAATGCAGGGTACTCAGGAAATACTACACAAAAACAGTACCAAATCCACATGACCCTGAATAAAATTGGTAGCGGACTTTCAATTTGGGAAGACTTAAAGCCGGTAAACAAAATCGGTCGAAGAGCCGCCATCGGATTTTAGCAAAAATAGTGGTTGATTGGCGTAAACATGGCCCCGGGGAACCGGGGCCATGATGTCATGTTTATAATGAAGGTATCGCTTCGAAAAACGCTGTGTTTGATCGGTCTGTGTTCGGCGATTCCGTTGCGGGCCATAACTGTTCAGGAAACAACTGGGCACACCGAATCGGGTAAATGCATTGGAAGCATGGAACGGCTGGAGAATGAGGAACTCACCATCCGGGCGGATCAGACAATCAGTAAGGAGGAAAGACTCCAGCGCCTGACTGAAATCTGGAAAAAACAGAGGGATTTAATGGAAGAAGCCAACAAGGCCAAAGTAAGTACGCAAACAAAAACCAACACAACCCAATCCACTAAAATCGTAGATAATAACGCTTCTGTGAAAAATACCAGGGGAGAAAGCCTTTCCAGCAAAACGGTTAATCCTATAACTGCAACTCAAGCCGATAATCTGATTTCGGAGTCCAAGGCAATCATTAGCATTCTTCATCAGAGAATGTATATTTTTTTGGGAGATAAGCGGTTCCGCGAATATTCAATATCAACTTCGAAATTCGGCGTGGGAGACGAGTTCGGATCCTATAAGACGCCGACGGGCCTATTCAGGGTATACAGTAAAATTGGAAGCGGGTTGAATCCGGGAACGGTCTTGAAGTCCAGGCAGCCAACTCATGAAGTTGTTGCTCCCAATGCCAAGGATCGCGACCCAATTGTAACACGCATCATCTGGTTGGAGGGTCTCGAGCCCTCAAACCGTCATGCATTGGAGAGATGCATCTACATCCACGGGACGCCCCAAGAGCAGGAGCTTGGTCGCCCGGCCAGTTATGGATGTGTGCGTATGGCTTCCAAGGATGTGGTCATGGTTTACGAGATGCTCCCGGAACAATCCCGAGTGGCGATTCTCGACAGGCTTGATAAGGGGACACTAAAAAAATTGCGCTACGTGGAAGAGCGAAAGCGTTCATAATAATCGATGGCGAGTTGTGGGTGGTCAGATTAAGTGGTAAAAAGAGGGGCTGGAAACAGCACTCCAGTCAGCTTTTTACTTTCCTATCCTCCCATGCTTCTCGACGGCTCCCCAGAATGGCAGCGGTATCTTTTCATCGCGGCCACGCTTTTCCTGATCTGGGAGGTCTGGCGCGGCTGGAAATTCGGCGCCGTTCGCAGCCTGCTCCGGTTGGCGGCGCTCTTCTGCGCTTGGATCGGTGGAACCACCGTGGCGGGGGCGACGGGGACGGTGATCGGATTCGTCACCAAGACGCCCCCCCTGCTTGCGCCTGCCATCGTGGGACTCATCGTCGCCGTCGGCATCTATATCGCCCTCTCGCTGGTGGCGGGACTTCTCTTCAAGACCACGGAGAACCACTCCGGGGTCGTCCGCTGGGGATTCGGCCTTGGCGGTGCTTTTTGCGGCGTGGTTTACGGAATCCTCCTGCTCTGGGGAAGCATCACGATGATCCGGGGCCTGGGGGCGCTCGGCGAACTCCGCGTGGTGCAGGCCCGCAACGAGGGGAGGTCTCCGGCCACCGAGAAGAACGCCCTCTTCCTGATCAAGCTCAAGGAATCTCTTGAACTGGGAGCCACCGGGAAGACGCTCAAGAAAGCGGATCCCCTGCCGACCTCCTTCTACGACAATATCGTGAAAGTCTCCATGGTCGCCGGCGACCAGCAGGCGCTGGAACGCTTCTGCCAGTATCCCGAGACCCTGAAGATCATCGCCAATCCCCACATCGCGGCCCTCCTTCAGGATCCCCAGCTTGAGAAGGCGGCGGAGAGCCGCAATATCCTCCCCCTTATCCGCAACAAGCATGTGCAGGCAGCCATGAACGACCCGCAGTTGATAGCCCAGCTTCAGGCCTACAACCTGACGGCGGCCCTCGCTTACGCCCTTGAACCGCAGGCGCCCTCCCGGAAAGGGGCTCCCCAGCCACCCGCTTCTCAGCGCTCGCCTCAGAAACCGGGAAGCGGTAAAACCACTTCTCCCAAATCTTCCGCCGCTTCCACTGCTATTAACCCAGCGATTCCCAGCACAGCCAAGAAACCATGAGCACCGAATACTCCGTCACGATCGGCCTTGAAGTCCACGCCCAGCTCAAGACCAAGAGCAAGATGTTCTGCGGCTGTAAGGTCGAGTACGGCGCGGAGCCGAACACACACACCTGCCCGACCTGCCTCGGCCTGCCCGGCGCCCTCCCCGTCATGAACGGCGAGGCCCTGCGGCTCACCGCCCGCGCCGGCATGATGCTCGACTGCGAGATTCCCGAGGTCTGCAAGTTCGACCGCAAGAACTACTACTACCCGGACATGCCGAAGAACTATCAGATCTCGCAGTATGACCAGCCGCTCTGCCTTGGCGGCGGCGTCCCGTTGCACGAGACGGCCTATCCGAAGGATGCCCAGAAGAGCATCGCCACCCCGGGCAAGACGATCCGCCTCACCCGCATCCACCTCGAGGAGGATGTCGCCAAGAGCTTTCACCTCGAAAGCTCCAGCGGCATCGACTTCAACCGTGCCGGCACCCCGCTCATGGAGATCGTCTCCGAGGCCGACATCGCCTCCCCGGAGGAGGCCTTCGCCTACCTCACGGCCCTGCGCCAGATCCTTGTCTACGGCGAGATCAGCGACGCCGACATGGAGAAGGGGCAGATGCGGTGCGACGTGAACGTCTCCGTCCGCCCCGTGGGCCAGAAGGAATACGGCACCAAGATCGAGCTGAAGAACCTCAACTCCATCAGCGGTGTCCGCCGCGCACTCGCCTTCGAGATCGAGCGCCAGATCGAACTCGTGAGTAAGGGAGTGAAGCTCGATCAGGAGACGCGCCGCTGGGACGACGACCGCGGCGAGACGACACTCATGCGCATCAAGGAGTCGGCCCACGACTACCGCTATTTCCCGGATCCCGACCTTCTACCCGTCCGCACCGCTAAGATCGTCGAGTCCGCCAAGGTGGGGATGCCCGAGCTGCCCCAGGCGAAACGGGACCGCTTCGTCGCCGACTACGGAATCAGCGACTACGACGCGGCCGTGCTCGCCGATGACAAGGCGCTGGCCGATTACTTCGAGGCTGCTGCCAAGGGTTCAACCAAGCCCAAGAGCGTCGCCAACTGGATCATCAACGACCTACTGAGCGCACTCTCCGCCGCCTCGCTCGATCTCTCGGAGTGCCCTATCAAGGCGGCTCACATCGGCGAACTCACCGCACTCATCGAGGGGGGAAACATCAGCGGCCGCCAGGGCAAGGAGGTCTTTGCCGAGATGATGGCCAGCGGCAAACAACCCGCCGTCATTGTCGAGGAGAAGGGGCTCAAGCAGGTCAGCGACACCGGGGCCATCGAGGCCTTCTGCGACGAGGTGATCGCCGCCAACCCGAACTCCGTGGCCGACTACAAGGCAGGCAAGGAAGCCGCACTCAACTTCCTCAAGGGGCAGGTCATGAAGCTCTCCAAGGGAAAAGCCAACCCCGCCGTCGCCGGCGAGATCCTGGCGAAGAAGCTGGCCTGAGCCCGCCCACCGATGAGCAATCGGTTTTCGCGCCCCAGACTGTTCGTCGCTGCGGGCGCTCTCCTGTTGCTGATCGTCGCAGGGGAAATGTTTTTTTTGAATTCCAAGAGTCACCGCGCCGCTGTGAACGCGCGCGCCTCGCAGCATTTTGGTGAGGCGCTGGAACGGAGTGGAATCCCCTCGCAGACAGGCCCCTCCATGTAGGGGGCCACTCCACGGGTTGACCAACGGGGAGGTCCGTGATACGGTTATACCAGTTCACGCGGGTGTAGCTTAGTGGTAAAGTTCCTGCCTTCCAAGCAGGCCATGAGGGTTCGATTCCCTCCACCCGCTCCAAATCACCGCTTGTTTTAGTGGTTTGATGATACTGTTTACCACACTTGGGTTCGATCGACACACCGTCTCCCGACGGCTTCGCCCTGCGGGTTGACCTCCTGTCAATCGACATCGTACCGGCCGGCACTCGATGTTCCCTCCACCCGCTCCATTTCAGCCCGATGCGGCGTTGCTGCTCGCTCGCCGTATTCCCGATACGGCTTCACTCGCTAGCCTTGCCTCGCATCTGAATTTTGATGGGAGCGCCGCATCATCCTCCCGCCAAGCAGTGTCTCCCTTGGTTGCGTAAAGATGTTTCTGTAAAATGGGTTAAGGGAGTGGAGAGTCGATGGGGTTCATGTTGAGGTAGATTTTTCCTGTGATCCACTCGTCGGAGATTTCACAGAGGAGAGCGGATACGAGGCG
>JBIIGI010000019.1:0-38021 GCA_044236545.1 Chthoniobacterales bacterium | reverse complement strand
GACATGCCGGTGAGCTTGCCCTTCACCTCGGGGCAGACGAGGGCGACGGCCTTCGCGGCTCCGGTGGTGGAGGGGATGATGTTGATGGCCGCGGAGCGTCCGCCCTTCCAGTCCTTTTTGGAGGGACCGTCGACGGTCTTCTGGGTGGCGGTGTAGCTGTGCACGGTGGTCATGAGACCCTCCTCGACTCCGAAGCCTTCCTTGAGCAGGACATGGACGACGGGGGCGAGGCAGTTGGTGGTGCAGCTGGCGTTGGAGATGATGCTGTGCTTGGAGATATCAAGCTTCTCATCGTTGACGCCCATGACGACGGTGATGTCCTCGTTCTTGGCGGGGGCGGAGATGATGACCTTCTTGGCGCCGGCGGTGATGTGGCCCTTGGCCTTCTCTCCCTCGGTGAAGAGTCCGGTCGACTCGATCACGACATCGACTCCGAGTTCCTTCCAGGGGAGGGCGGCGGGACCTTCCTTCACGGCGAGGCACTTGATCTTGTGGCCGTTGACCACGAGCGTGTCGTCCTCTTCCACGGAGGGGGATGATTTCTCGCTGTGGACCTCACCCTTGAAGACTCCCTGGGTGGAATCATACTTCACGAGGTAGGCGAGGTTGTCGGCCGGGACGAGGTCGTTGACGGCGACGACTTTGTAACCCTTTTCGAGGAGCCCCTGTTCGACGATGGCACGGAAGACAAGGCGGCCGATGCGGCCGAACCCATTGATGGCGATATTTGGCATGATGTTGGTGTTGGGTGGCCCGCGCGGGGGTGCGGGAAACAAAGATGGGTAGGAGGCACCGCTCCCCTAGTCAAATCTAATCGACCCGTCAGGATGCCCCTGCGAGTCAGTCCGGAGGACGAAGGAGTGGCGAGGTGCTGAGGTAAAGCGGGCGAGTCTGATCGCGATGATCAATCGCTACTCAAGTTTAGGGTTTCAGCTTTCACGGTTCTTCGGCTAAGCATCTGATTCATGGAAACCCCCGACACCTATTCCGGAATCCTCGGGATCATAGTCCATGTTGCGGAGGGGATCGGTGTGGCGGTGCTCGTGGTGGGTCTCTTCCTTGCCGCCTTTCTTGCCTTCAGGACTTGGAGGAAAACGGGTGACGGTTCCAAAGCCTACACCACGCTCAGGCGAACTCTGGGCGGTGCCATCCTCGCGGGGCTCGAAGTTCTCGTCGCCGCAGACCTCATCAGGACGGTCGCCGTTGATCCCACCCTGAACAATGTCCTGATTTTGGGAATCATCGTCCTGATCCGGACCTTCCTCTCCTTCTCGCTTGAGATCGAGATCGAGGGGACGCTCCCTTGGAAGCGCTCCCTCACGCAAACAGGTGTTTCTGTCATTGCCGCCGAGGTGAAGAAGTAGAACGGTTAAGGGAGAGAGTCATCTTCAGGGAGAGCGTAGTGCACCTACGCTGACCGAGAGGCAACACAGTCCGGAGCCGAAATCCCAACCTACCAATCAGAGATCGTCGTCGGTGTCGTTGGAACCCTTGGTGACGCCGCGGAGCTTTGCCTCGATGAAGGCGTCCAGGTCCCCGTCCATGACGCCCTGCACGTTGCTGGTCTGCACGCCCGTCCGGTGATCCTTGACCATCTGATAGGGCTGGAAGACGTAGGAGCGGATCTGGCTTCCCCAGGCGATCTCCCCCTTCTCGCCGTACTGGCGGTCCAGTTCGGCGCGTTTCTTGTCGGCTTCGAGTTGGTAGATCTTGGCCTTGAGGAGACGCAGTGCCAGTTCGGCGTTGCGGCCCTGGCTTCGCTCTGCCTGACAGGCAACGACAATGCCGGTCGGGACGTGGCGTAGACGGACGGCGGTCTCGACCTTGTTGACATTCTGTCCTCCTTTTCCACCCGCGCGATAGGTGTCGCGCTCGATGTCGGCCGGATTGATCTCGATGGGTGCATCCTCGATCTCCGGGGTGACATCGACGCTGGCGAAGGATGTGTGGCGCCTCTTGGCGGAGTCGAAGGGAGAGATCCGGACGAGGCGGTGAACGCCGCGCTCCGTCTGGAGGTAGCCGAAGGCGTGGTCTCCCTTTACCTCGAGAGTGACCGACTTGATGCCCGCCTCATCACCTTCCTGAATGTCGACAACCGTGGCATTGTAGCCACTTCGCTCGATCCAGCGCTTGTACATGCGCATGAGCATGTCGGCCCAGTCGCACGACTCGGTGCCTCCGGCTCCAGAGTTGATCGTGAGGTAGGCGTTGGCCTTGTCGAACTCGCCCGAGAGGAACTGCTTGAGCTCGAATTTTTCGATCTCGGTGGTGAGGGTTCGGAATTCCTTGGCTACTTCCTCGGAGGCTTGGAGCTTGGAAGCGGCATCGCTTTCCTCAAGTGCCATCTCCTTGAGGATCTCCAGATCGCCCACGCGTTGCTCCAATTGGGCAAGGGGGCCGAGTTTCGCCTTGATGGAGGAGACACGTTCCATGTCCTTCTGGGCCGACTCCCGGTTATCCCAGAAGCCGGACTCGGTCATCCGGGTCTCGATGCCCGTGAGTTCCTCGGCAAGTGCCGGCGCGTCAAAGAAACCTCCTGAGCGCGCCGAGACGGTCGGCAAGCCCGGAGGCATCCAAAGTGGTTAGGTCGATGGGTTCGGACATGGAGACTTGAGGAATTTAAGGCGAGATCAGGGAAGCTGTGAAAAGAAAAGGCGCGTGGGAACGCGGCTTAGTCATTCGAGGACCCCATGATTGCGGGTCCGAGAAGTCCGAAACTGCGAAGCGGGAGAGGATGCCTGGTCGGGGACGACCGGCAGACAAACCTCCTGAGCGCGCCGAGACGGTCGGCAAGCCCGGAGGCATCCAAAGTGGTTAGGTCGATGGGTTCGGACATGGCAGAAAAATGGAGGCTGTTAGGCTGTTGGTCTATTAGACCGTTGGGTAAGAAGGAGAACAAAAAGGGGATGGGGATTGTCGGGAATGGTGGGCTGAAATTTTACCCCCAATAGGCCAAAAGGCTAAAAGACCAATAGTCTTCTTCAGGGCAATGGCACTGTTCAGGACTTATGCTGACCGGTGCCGAACCTGAAGATGGTTTCCCCTTCCTTCATGAGGTCGAGTCGGTCGCGGGCGATCATCTCAAGATACTCGCGGTCGGTCTCGAGCAGGTGGATCTCCTGCTCCCGCGCTTGCGAAAGATTCCGAAGATCCTCCATGCGGTCCTTTTGCTTTGCGAGTTCGCGCTTCATGTCGGATAGGCGAACCCACTCGGGATAAAACGTGAATCCCGCCGTCAGAAGGGCGCAAAGGACGATGAGTGACGAGACGACACGCATCGCCACAGGCAGATATTCTGACTGTGATCGGCGGCGCGGCGCGCCGTGTTGTATGGTATGGCTCTGTGCCATCGGGGAATTCCTAGCACTTTAGCTTGCCGCCGTAAACAGCATCTTCACCGAGCTGTTCCTCGATGCGGAGGAGCTGGTTGTACTTGGCGACGCGGTCGGTGCGGCAGAGGGAGCCTGTCTTGATCTGTCCGGCATTGGTCGCCACGGCGATGTCCGAGATGGTGGTGTCCTCGGTCTCGCCGGAGCGGTGGCTGATGACGGCGGTGTAGCTGTTCTCCTTGGCGAGTTCGATCGCGTCGAAGGTCTCGGTGAGCGAGCCGATCTGGTTCACCTTCACAAGGATGGAGTTGGCCACGCCCTTCTCGATACCCTTGCGGAGGAAGTCGACGTTGGTGACGAACAGATCGTCGCCGACGAGCTGGACCTTGTCACCGAGCGCCTCGGTGAGGAGTTTCCACGTCGCCCAGTCATTCTCGGCGCAGCCGTCCTCGATCGAGACGATCGGGTACTTGGCGCAGAGCTTTTTGTAGTAGGCGACGAGTTCGGCGCCGGTGCGGCTGCTGCCGTCGGACTTCTTGAAGACGTACTGTTTTTTTGCAGCGTCGTAGAACTCGCTGGAGGCGACATCGAGGGCGATGGCGACCTGATCACCGAGCTTGTAGCCGGCTTTCTTGACCGCGAGGGAAATGGAGTCGAGGGCATCCTCGGCGCTCTTGAGTTTCGGGGCGAAACCGCCCTCGTCGCCGATGGCGGTGGAGAGGCCGCGGTCCTTGAGGACGGATTTCAGGGCATGGAAGATCTCGGCGCCGCAGCGCAGGGCCTCGGAGAAGGAGGGGAGTCCGCGGGGCATGATCATGAACTCCTGGAAGTCGATCGGAGCATCCGAGTGGGCGCCGCCGTTGAGGATGTTCATCATCGGGACGGGCAGGACCTTGGCGTTGGGGCCGCCGAGGTATTTGTAGAGGGGGAGTCCGAGTTGAGCGGCGGCGGCGCGGGCCACGGCCATGGAGACGCCGAGGATGGCGTTGGCACCCAGCTTCTTTTTGGTCGGCGTACCGTCGAGTTCAAGCATCACCTTGTCGATCGTGACCTGGTCGAGCGCATTGTAGCCGACGAGTTCGGGGGTGATGTGGTTGATGACATTGGCCACGGCCTTGGAGACACCCTTTCCGAGGTAACGTCCCTTCACGCCGTCACGCAGCTCCACGGCCTCGTGTTCACCGGTGGAGGCGCCGCTCGGGACTGCCGCGCGTCCGACGGCTCCGCCTGCAAGATGCACGTCTGCTTCGAGCGTGGGATTTCCACGGGAATCAAGGATTTCGCGGGCGTGGATGGCTGTGATGGTGGTGTCGTTCATGTGAGTGAGGTGTTTAGTCTGTTGGGTGAGAGGCGGAGCGGATGATCGATGGATGAAACCTGAAACGTGGAAGCTTCGAAAGAAGGAAGTGGACTGCTTTTAACTTTTCAACGTCTTGAGCGTGTTTGTCAGGAAGTAACCGATCCGAGCGCCGCAACGTCGGTGAAGGGGGCGATAGCGGTGATCTTCATGGTGCGCGTTCCCTTGTCGGCCGGGAGTTCGACCCCATCTCCGGCTTTCTTGCCCAGAAGGGCGCGCCCGATGACGGCCTGGTAAGAAACCCATCCCTTTTCGGGGACTCCGTCCCAGGCGCCGAGGATACTGTAGGTCTCGGAGGCTCCTCCGCCGGAGGGCTCGAGGGTCACCACGGTGCCGATCGAGACGAGCGACGCGTCGACGTTCTCGAAATTGGTGCCGCGCGCGTTGTTAAGCATGAGTTCCAGTTCCCCCTTCTGGCGGTTGAGGACTGCCTGCTGCTCCTTGGCCGACTTGAACTCGAAGTTCTCGCGGAGATCGCCGTAGGAGCGGGCAGTGGCGATGTCGCGGATGTTCTGCGGGATGAGGACCTTCTCAAGGTGCTCCAGCTCTTCCTTGCGGCGCTGGAGGCTTGCCCAGGAAACGACGAGGCTCTCGGAGCGCTCGGTCGGTTCCGATTGTTCACCGGTGACGAGTGTCTCGAGTCCGGGGTGCACCTTGAGGATTCGGGCAAGCAGGGAGCGGCGGTTAAGATCTGCGAAGACCGGACTGAGCATCACCTTGCGCATCGCCTGGCGGGCGGAGTCGCGCTCGGCCTTGCCGAGGAGGTCGGAGACAAGCTCGCGGTCCTCGAAGAGGAACTCCTCCAGGCGCTTGCTCTTGATCTCGGCATGGAGGTCGGCCTCCATCGCGGCGAGGATGGCGGCGAAGAGCTCCTCGTCGACGAGTTCGGGGAGGGTCTTGGCGCGCTCCTTGCAGAGCCAGAGGAGGAAGTCGGTGCTGGCCGAGCGCTCGCGGATCACGCGGCGTGTGTGTTCGGAGAAGGCATCCTTTTTCCCCTGCGTGGTGAAGAGTTTGAAGATCTCCCCGCTGAGGCGGGGTTCGGAGGATCGCAGGAGCCTGAGGGAGCGCTCCTGCCAGTCGCCGGGGAAGGCCTCCGGGAAAGCCTCCAGGACACGAGCATACTTGGCGGCGGGAATCTCGGTGAAGATCTCGGAGAGTTTGCCCGGGGACTCCGAGAGAAACTTGGCGACAGTGGCCGCTTCCGGTCCGGGCTTGAGCGACTCGTGGCGCGAGCAGATCTCGTCGCGGATGAGGAGCAATTCGATCGCCTTGGCGGCGTGGATCCGGCCGCCGCGTTTTGCGGCCTCCTCAACCTCGATGGCGAGGGCACGGAGTTCCTCGACTTCCTTCGTGAAATCGCTGAGTGATTTCAGAGCCGCGTCGAGGGCTGCGACCTGCTCCTTTGGATGACGTGCCTCGCGGAACTGGCCGATCAGGCGTTCCTGGGGATTCTGCGCGGTCTCCTGAAGGACGATCGGCTCTCCCTTCTTGGCGGGGATTTGGAAATGACCGTCGGCCTTGAGCTTCTTCTTGGACGCGTCGAACCACTTCTTGAACCCGGCGGCGTCGAAGACGGCGGGAACGAGGGTGGCTGAAATCTCATCGGGCGACGCCTTGCCTCCATGGTCGGCGAGGATCGAGCGGATCAGTCCGACCGGATCGGAGGATGCCTGCTCGCGGACCGCGGCGGCATCGCTCGCAGCGCGGGCGAGGATGTGCTCCGCAGGAATGAAGGTGAGCGTCTCGGCGGCATACTGGAGCTGCATCGGGTGCCCCTTCTTGCTTCCGAAGTCGATTGTGACCTGGCCGGTGATCAGTTCCCAGGCGGCGATCTTTCCGAAGCCCCAACTGCGGTGGGTGACGAAGGATCCGGGTGTGAGTTTGGAAAGGGTTTCTGCGTGGGCGGCGGTGATCTTGCCGGCCTCGATGTAGGGATTCAGGTCTTCGCTCATGTGGTAAACGAACATCCTAGACGCCGCATCGCTTCAGGCGATGAAAATTCACCGGAGATTATCAACCGGAGAGCGAGGTGGTCAGGAGGGAGCAAAGCGCGGTGCGATCCGTGAGATGGATCAACTCGCCTGATTTCGAGAGGACGCCGAATCCCTCGCCGTAGGAGGGGCCGTTCACGACGCAGGCATTGGTGCGGCAGGAAGCGATCTGGGAACGCCCCGCCACGAGGGAGGAATCCCTGTCTCCCGCAGCCTCGAATTTCCATCCGGTGATCCGGGCGTGGGGAAACCATCCGCGCAGGAGGGGGAGAAGTTTCGGAGTGGGCTCCAAGGTCAGGGTGAGGGCTCCGCCGGAGGTTGGGATTTTTCCGGTGCCTTCACATGGGAGATAAAAATCGCTCACCGCCGCGGCGTGGTAGATGGCATCGATCGTTTCCTCCTTGGAGAGGCTTTCCAGGCAGGAGCGGAGGTCCTCGGTCGAGGTGAAGGGGATCACCCGGGCGCACTTGCTGGCTAGCTCCGACGACTTTGCGGTGCAACCCGTTCCGCGTAGCGCGATCACTCGATGACCCGCTGCAGCCATGCCAAGAGCGATCCGTGTCCCGAGATCCCCAGTCGAGCGGTTGCTCAGGATTCGCATGGCATCGAGCGGTTCTTGGGTGGGGCCGATGGTGATCAGGATCGTCATGGTTTAATTGGCTTTATTAGCAGGAATACGGACATCATGAATCGGGTTTTCCAGATAAAAATCCGCTTCGCTCAGGGCACTCCGCATAGCTGTGTAGCCAAAATGCCCCTGTTTGACTTCCCGATAGCGTGCTCCTCCCCACGATTCGCAGAGGGATGCTAATGATCTTGAAGGAGATATTCGGTCATAATAGCCGCCAATTACGGTGATTCTTTCTGGATTGGTCAAGGGGCGCTGTCGCGGCGGAGAACTCAGATGAGCATGACGCTCAATCTCATCCCGATAAATACCATTCCTATTCAGTAAAGTGGACATCACCTTGCTGGCTGGGCTCTCAAAAGTGGCGTAACCAACGTCGGCCACCGGTTGTAGCAGGACTGCAAAGTCAATCTCCTCCAGAGAGAGGGTGAGGGCGGCCACCCAGCCCCCATAACTGGTCGCCAGAACGGCGATCCGCTTGGACGAGCGTTGGCGTGCCCAAGCGATCAACTGGCGAAGCTCGATGACCGATTGTCTCAGGGTCTCAGCGTTTCTGACGAGGTCGGAGGTGACGGTCAGGGCACCGTTGGCATAACCCTTGGGCCGACGACTATAGTGATAGGGGAGGTGGGGGAAGAGGACATTCCAGCCGCGGCGGTTGAATCGCGCCGCGATACGCCGATAGCCCAGATCATTTGCGGACATCAGGGCATGAAGCATGATGAGGGTCGGGGCACCGGAGGAATCGGGGGCGTCGTGGAGGAGTGCCCTGGCGGTGTTATTCTCGCCGTGAGGTCCCTGGAGCGGTGAGTTCCAGGAAAGGCGGTTGCCGTCGCGCCGCCAGACCGGATTCTCCGGTAGGGCGTAGTAGGAGCGGTGGTCGTGCCCTTCGCACTCGGAGAGGTAGGCATCGAGGCGTTCGCGGGTCACCGCGTGATGGCGGAGCCGCCACTGGGCGGCGTTCATGGTCACGCACATCAGTGCATCCATTCCGGCATGGGCGAGTCGGTTGATCATGCGATGCTTCCCTTTCTTGCCTGCGGGGTCTGCGGAAGATCCTCAGGGGAGAGTCCGTACCGCTCGACGACCTCCTCCCGCATTGCGGTGAATGCACGGGAGAGATCGGCGGAAAAGCGTTCCTTGGCCCCCGCATCGCGCGCTGCCTCTCGCGGCGGTTCCACCGCCTCGCCCAGGACGAGATAAAGGGTGGTGCGTCGGAGCCAGTTGCCCGGCTTGTAGAGGCGGTCGCTGCCGATCAGGGCGCAGGGGATGACGGGGGCCCCTGAATGGATGCTCAGGGCGGCCAATCCCGGCTTCATCGCGGCGCCGTTGAGGATGGACCACTCGCCGGCGCGGATTCCCCCCTCGGGAAAGATGCCGATCGCGCGCCCTTCCGAGAGTCGCACCAAGGCCTGCCGGAGAGCCCTCCGGTCGGAGCCGCCGCGATCCACGGGGATGCAATTCAGCCAGGTGAAGATGCGTTTTCCCCAGCGGGAACCGAAGAGTTCCTCCATGGCGAGCCAATCCAGGTGTCGGGGGAAGTAGCCGCTGATGATCGGAGGATCAAAGTGGCTGATGTGGTTGGAGGCCATGATCAGGGGTCCCCTTCGGGGGGGTGGTGCCAAACGAACGACCCGCACCCTGCAGGTCACGGCGAAGAGAAGGCGACAACCGGTGATGACCACCCGGTGGAAGGTTGCCCGGATGGCCCGTGCCGGGAGCGATCCGCAGGAGTGCTGTCGGGGAGCCAGGGGGGGCATGGGTTAAAAGGGTTAAAAAGTTGAAGAGTTACAGAGGGACTATCGGAGGCAATGGCCTTCAGCCCCTTGTAACCATTTTAACATTTCAACGGTTTTAACCATCCTAGGACTCACAATCCGGGTGAAGCATCTCCTCCAGTGGCTTGCGCACCATTGCATGATCATGGGTGTCCTACTGGCTCTTCTCGAGGAAGTAGCCGCGCTGCTTCGCGCTGATCGGGCGCCCGAGATTCTCCAGCACCAGCAGCATGTCCTCCCAGACCTTGCGTTTCTCGGCGAGTGTCTGGTTGCGGAGCAGGTAGGCGGGGTGATAGGTCGGCATCAGCGGCACGCCGTGGTAGTCGAGCCATTTGCCGCGGACATCGCGCATGGTACGGGGCTCTCCCAGGAGGCCCTCGACGGCGGTGAGGCCGAGGGCGACGATGACCTTGGGCTTGATCAGTCCGATCTGCTCCGTAAGCCATGGCAGGCAGGTGGCCATTTCCGCAGGCTTCGGCTTGCGGTTGCCCGATTCCCCATCGGGCATGTCGGGACGGCACTTCAGGACGTTGGCGATGAAGATCTCCTCGCGGCTGAATTCCATCGCCCCGATGATCTTGGTGAGCAGTTGGCCCGCCTTCCCGATGAAGGGCTCTCCGCGCAGATCCTCCTCCTCTCCCGGGGCCTCGCCGACGAAGAGCAGTTCCGCGAAGGGGTTGCCTACGCCGTAGACCACCTGGGTGCGGCTTGCGACGAGGTTGGGACAGCGTGTGCAGGCGAGGATCTTTCCCTTGAGTTCCTCGAGCTTGGCAAGGCGCCCATCGTCTCTCTGCGTGGAGAGGATGCGTGGAGCGGCCGGTGTGGCGGGCGCCGGGGGATATTTCACCGGATCGACGGCGCTGAGCCGCTCGAGGCTGGCATGGGTGGCCGAGGGTTGTTTGCGGAGGCTTTTTTTCATGCCTTGGAGGATGGGTAGCGCGGCGTCGAGCGCCTGCTGAAATCCGGCTTGTTCCTGACTCATGCGCGCGATGTTGCCTTCTGCGAGGTGAGGGGAACGAGCCCAAAATCCTCGGGGAGCGGCGCCTCGCACCGGATCGTCTCACCGGTGGAGGGGTGAGTGAACTCGAGTCTCCAGGCGTGGAGCAGGTGTCGGGCGAAGTCGCCACGCTTTCCGTAAAGAGGATCGCCGGCAATCGGGTGACCGAGATACTGGAGGTGGACACGGATCTGGTGGGTGCGTCCGGTGCGCGGCATGCAGGCGATGAGCGCCCAACCATCGCGAGTGGCAAGGAGTTCATAGTCGGTGACGGCATCGCGTCCGGACGGTGGTCGGCGGGGCGTCATTTTCTGGCGCTGGACCGGGTGGCGGCCGATCGCCAGATCGATGGTTCCCTTCGCGTGCCGGGGGCTGCCACGGACAATGGCCAGGTAGGTTTTCTTAACCTGACGGTCGGCGAACTGGGCCGAGAGGGAGGCGTGGGTCCGGTCGTTCTTGGCCACGATAATGCAGCCGCTGGTTTCCTTGTCGAGGCGGTGGACGATGCCGGGACGGTGTTCCTCCGAGCCGCTGGAGAGGCCGGCCCCGTGATGGAGGAGTGCGTTGACCAGGGTTCCCTCCTCGTGGCCCGCGCCGATGTGGACGACCATGCCTGCGGGCTTGTTCACGACAAGGAGGTCGGCATCCTCATGCAGGATCTCGAGCGGGATGTCCTCCGGCCGGGCACCCGCGGGTGGCTTCGGCGACTCCTCCTCGATCCGGAAGAGATCCCCGTCGTGAACTTCGTCGTTATTGCGAACGGCCTCTCCCCGAAGGGTGACGCGTCCCGCCTTGACGAGCGCCTGGATCTTGGAGCGTGAGAGGTGGGGGAGGTGGCGGACGAGGACCATGTCGAGCCTCTGGCGGCGATCCTCTTCCGAGGCGGTGATTTCGTGGATGGCGGGATCGCTCATGGGTTTTGATTTCGATGCCTCACCGGGAGCGGCAGGCGCCTTGAAGGATGGAGGTTCCTTCCGTTAGGGTCAATTGATGTCGCAAACAATCACCTCCGGTGCCGAGGAGGCGTGTCCCGCCTGCGGGGTGATGCTGGATGTCGGCCGCGAGGCCCTCTTCTCGATGGTGCGCTGCCCGCGATGCCGCGCCGAGGTTCGTGTGAGAACGCGCTCCGGGGCGTTCACTCTTCATGAGGTGCTTGGCCAGGGAGGGAGCGGGCGTGTCTTCCGCGCCCGGGACGGAAGAACTGACGCGGAGGTCGCGCTCAAGGTCCTGGAGGCGGGCGGATCAGATTATGCGGAGCACCTTGCACTGCTCCGCAACGAGGCCGTCTGTGCCGGACTGATCGATCATCACCGCGTTGTGAAGGTTCTCGGACTCGAGGAGGACGCATCGGGCGCGCGCCTCGTCATGGAACTCATGAGGGGAGGGTCGCTGCACGACCTTATTGTCTCGGAGGAACGGATCGGGGAGGAGCGTGTGCTGCGAGCGGGGCTCGAGATCCTCAAGGCCCTTGCGGCGGGTCATGCCAAGGGCATCGTTCACCGTGACATCAAGCCGGCCAACATCCTCTTCGGCTCCACCGGAGGCGCGAAGCTCGGCGATTACGGTCTGGCGCGCAGCACTGCGGCGGGTTCGCCGCGGGAAGCTCATCTGCTGGCCACTCCTGACTATGTCGCCCCCGAGATGCTCGGCGGATCATCGGGGGACTTTCGCTGCGATCTCTACAGCTTGGGTGGAAGTCTCCATCATGCGCTGGCCGGCACCCCTCCCTACCGGACCGAGGGACTTCGCCTTGAGCAACTCCGCATACTCAAGCAGGGGCCCGTAAGCCTAGCCTCCCTGCGCCTCTCTCCGGCAACCGAGACCTTGGTCAAGCGGATGCTCGATCCCGATCCGGCCAGGCGATTCGGTTCCCATATGGAACTCGAAAAAGCCATCATCCACGCCATGGAAGGGTTCGGCGCGGCAACACCACGCGCATCCCGTCGTGGAAACAGGGGGGCTCGCCCAGCGGGAAGCCTCTTCCGGAGACTGCGCTCCTGGTGGACCGGGCAAGCATGACCATCCTCCTGGGTTTTTTGGGTTGATGACCGCAAGGAAGCGTGAATCTTTGGAAAACCCCTTTCAGGTTTCCATCCCTCGACATCCCCTGCACTCTTGATTCCTGAATGCATTGGTGAAAACCTTTCCCATTGCACCCCGAGACCGGAAACCGCCCCAACCCACGCAACCCACGCATTCCATGAGGCAGATCAAATCATTCCTTCTTCTGGCAGGATGCTGCTCGGTGCTGCTGGCGTTCCTTTTCATGTCGGGAAGCCTTGGGGGGATCGTGGCTCCCTGGAGAAACCTGATCCAGGCGGCTGCTCTTCCGGCGACCGGTTCATTTCCACTCTTCCTTTCCGCGCTTGCGATTGGAATCGCCTCCGTCTGGGTGGCGCTTCACTCCAGCCGCCGCGAATTGCTCCTCCTCTCCACGATCGCCGCTCTTCTTCTTCTTGGCGCCTCGCTGGTGGCGAGCCTGTACGGAGGTTTCCTGAATCCGGTTCCCGGGATCACGGCGATCGTGCTGGGGGCCGTTGCCGTCATCCTTTTTCAGCGGACCGCCATGGGATCGCGCGAACCGATGCTGCGACGGTTGTTTGGGCAGAGGCTCCGCCGGGATGACTTCAGGCGGCTGGTGGACGGGAATCTTCCGGTCACCTTTCCCGGGGAGATGCACGAGGCAACCGTGCTGGTCTGCACCGTTCACAATCACGTCGAACTGATGGAGTCTCTCAAGGCGTCGGACTACGTCGGTCTCATGAACCTCTACCTGCGCGTCGCCTCCGATTTTCTCGTCGATGTCGGCGGGTATCTTGACGAGTGTTCCGGAGAGAGCATCCGAGCGGTCTTCGGTGTGCCGCTTCCTACCGACGGTGCGCTGAACCACGCCGCCAAGGGGGCCCGGGTCGCCATCGATCTTCTCTCGCGCATAGAGGATCTCAACAGGGAATGCGATGCCCGATGGCAGAAGCGTCTTGATTTCCGCATAGGCCTGAACTCCGGTCCGATGATCGCCGCCGCCTTCGGGGGAGCCCGCGTCGGTCGCTACAGTGTCTCCGGCCCGGTGGTGGAATTCGCCCGACACCTCTCGGCCGCATGCGCCCAATACGGTTGCCGGATCCTGAGCGGCCCCCAGACCTACGAGATGGCCGCCGAGGCGCTGGAGGGGCGTCCCATCGACCTGCTTCAGCGTGCGGGCAGTCGGAGGCGAGTGGAGCTCTACGAGTTCCTCTCCCCCAAAAATTCCCTCTCCGCGGAGCGTGAACGCAGCCGCGACCAGTTCTGGAAGGGTGTTATCTTTTTCCGCGAACGCAAGTGGGAGGAGTCCATCTCAGCATTTGCCTCGGCACGCATCCCCGGCATCCCGGACAAGGCCCTCGACCATTATCTTGAGCGGGTCGAGCGCGCACGTCGTGGCGAGGATGAGCCGACCCCCGAGCAGGCCCTCCTTGCCGGTGCCGTTTGAGTCCGGGTTGCGAGGACCGCGCCCCCGCTCATCTGAGGGGTGAGGGTTCACGGAATAAGCCTGCGATATTCCCCGGGTGTATCCCTCCGATGAACGTTCCGGCATGACCTCCTCCGCTGCCGAACCTGGGACGAGATTTCATGTTGCCCTCGATACCGTTTCATCCTAGCTTCTCCACTCCACCAAGGAACCGGTTTCGGTTCCTTTGATGCAACGCTTGGGGTCATAGCTCAGTTGGTAGAGCGCCTCAATGGCATTGAGGAGGTCTGGGGTTCGAATCCCCATGGCTCCACCAAGCGTTTCTTGGATGATGCATTCAAGAAGGGGTTTTGCGGGAATCGCCGGATTCAAAGATAAGCAATTTGCTTAGATGCTTTTCCTGTTAACGGTTCAACCACATGGTGATGTGTTCGAATGGCAATGCCGAGGAGCAGGTATTCGAAAACCATAAGGACGACCTTTTTTGCGGTGCTGATCATTTTTCTCGGGGTCGGTGCCCTTGCTCTTTCCTCGTTTTGGAAGGATTGTTTGGAGTATCACTTCGCAAAGCTCTCCGAAGACTCCAGAGTGATTTCCCATGAGGTGGCGGATTCCCTGAGTGACTCCAGCCTGCTCCTGGACTTCATCAGGGAGCGCCTGGGTAAGGACTTCTCGCTTTCCCGGGCAGACCCCTCCTCGCTTCATCGTCTGCTTGTGGAGAGCCGTAAGGAGGTCCAGCGGTGGCATGAGATTGCGCATCTTGGATTGACGATTCTCATCGATCCCTCGGGAAGGGTTGTGGATTGGAGCGGGCCGTACGAGGGATCCCACGCCGACAAGGCCGACCGGCCTTTTTTCAAGTCCATCAAGGCCGATCCCGCACTCCCTTACGCGATCAACGGGCTGGTGCTGGGCCGGTCAAGCGGGAAGCCCAACTATCAGATCGCGATACCCGTGAGAAATTCCAGGGGAGTCATGGAGTGCATTCTCTCCCAGCAGATCGATGCCCAGAAAATGGAACAGTCGATCCGTGAGATCGTTGGGAATTACCCTTCGCGGGTCGTGGTTCGGACATCCGATGGGGGGATTCTTATGCAGTATCCCCTGATGCCGCTTCCGAGCGAGACATGCCCGCCGCTCAAGCGGTCGCTCATCGGGAAGGGGGTGGCGGTGGCGGATGGCGGCACCTGGCCGATTTTCCGGGTTCCGGCGGGAAGCAAGGGCTTTGTGGAAACGACCTATGTGGCCATCGCCGAGGACGCCAGGTATGGAACCACCACGGAGGTGATGATTCCAGGGAGGACGATCATCTCCATGTTTCTGAAAAAGAACCGCGGTTTCCTGATGGTGATGTTGGTTGGGGTGGTGCTCATCTTCGGGCTCTTCTACGGACACTGCCTTGCGGGACAGAAACTGGAATGCGCCATTCTGGAGACGACCACTGATCACCACACCGGGATCAGAAACCGCAGGGGTTTTGATAGTGAGTTGGAACGGCTGATCAAGCATGTCCGGCGGGAGAACAAACCGCTGACGCTTCTCTTCATGGACATCGATCACTTCAAGTCATTCAACGACAGATGCGGGCACGATGTTGGGGACGAGGTGATCAAGGGGGTTGCCGACTGCATCCGAAAGGCATTGCGTCGCCCGTTGGATTATTGCTGCCGCTGGGGCGGGGAGGAGTTCGCGATGATCCTGCCGGATACCCCCATGGGGGAGGGCCTGGAGATTGCCAACCAACTGATGGGTTGTGTCGGGGATCTTCAAATCAGCGCGCTCAGGAACACGCCGCACTCCAACGTCACGCTCAGTGTCGGAATTGCGTCGCTGACTGCCGGCGGTATCCAGAATCGGGCCGAGTTGATCAAGGCGGCCGATCAGGCGCTGCTGCGCGCCAAGTCCGAGGGCCGGAACCGCGTGGTGATCGCCCGGAGTTAGAGCGGTTTTTAACCTTAAGAGGATTGATGCCTGCTTATCAAAGAATGATATGTCAAGTATAAAAATGTTACAGAAATGTCACAAAACTCTTCCACGATGGAGTTCTTGGGGGCATGATATCCCCCATGGAAGGCCACCAGTATCCATATTCCGGTGAAATCGAACCTCATCCGGTCTTCAGGTCCGAACCGATTCCCGAAACCTTCCCAAGCAGGCAGGCATTTCTGAGGGTTGTCGGCATCGGAATCGCGGTCACGGTGGCCCAGTTCTCGATTCTCGTCATTCTGATTGCCAAGCCTTGGCATTGAGGTTCCCCCTGGCTTCGGGGATAAAACATTCAAAGGGCTATTTTTTTCGGATAGCATCGCCGGCGCGATGATTATCCAAATCTACGAAATTCAGGAACCCCGGGAAGCCGCGCTAATGGCGGAGTGCGGTGTCGACCATGTCGGCGGGGTGATCCTCTCCAGTGATGAGTGGAAAATTCCGGCGCTCAAGGAATCCGTGAGGGTCGTCCGCGAGGCCGGACGCAAGAGCAGCATCATTCCCCTTTTCGCTGAACCCGATGCCGTACACCGGGTGCTCGACCATTACGCCCCGGATATCATTCATTTCTGCGACAGTCTGAGTCATGGCGCCTCGGTGGATGAGGCCGCCGTGACGGCTGCAATCGCCCTTCAGGAGGGGGTGAAGCGTCGCTTTCCCGAAGTCGAGGTGATGCGTTCCATCCCGATCGCTCCACCCGCTCTGGCACATTGTGTGCCGAGTCTCGAACTGGGGCGGCGACTTGAGGCGGTGAGCGATTGGTTCCTGACCGACACGCTGCTTGTCGAGGGGCAGGAACAGCCTGTTCCGGGTCATGTAGGCATTACCGGGAAGGTCTGCGACTGGGAGGTGGCCCGTGACCTGGTGGAGCAGAGCGGGATCCCCGTGATTCTGGCGGGAGGTCTCTCTCCTGAAAACGTGGGGGAGGGGGTTAGGTTGACGCTGGCCGCTGGTGCAGATACCTGCACGGCAACAAACCTTCTGGATGAGCATGGGATGCCGATCCGTTTCCGGAAAAATCCCGAAAAGGTCAGGCGGTTCGTCGAGGCCTGCCGCCAAGCCGCAAAAAGGTGAAGGCGGGGGCCGGCCTCCGGCTTCCTGCGATCCACCCCGCTTGGCCTACGGAAAAATCCCTTCCCCAATTCCACCGGAATAAGGGTGGAGATGGTATCAGACAGTCTCCTACGCTTTCGGTGTCTGCTTTGCGCGTGGGGGGGTGCCGCCGCGTCGGCCCCGGTTTTTGGGACGCGGGCCCTTTTCCGTGTCTTGGGGTGGCTTTTCCTCCCTCCCGGTAGGGATCCGTTCGGGATCAGCCGATTTTCCCTCAACATCCAGGAGTGGTTCGTCAGGTTGCTCGATCTCCTCACGTTCTTCACGGAATGAAGGCTCCTCTTTGGGATCGCGGGTTCGATTCTCCTGACGTTGCGGTCTCTGCTGACGATCGTCCCGGCGGTTTTGATTCGACTGATGCTGGGGGCGTTGATGCTGTTGCGGTTGGAAGCTGCGCTCCTGTTGGGCTCGCTTGTGCAGGGAGGAGGTGAGTTCCTTGAGCGCGCCGACGAGATGGACGCCGAGGTCCCCTTCCGGTTCGTGCGCTTTCTCGATCGACTCGGCCACACCTTCGACGGCCCCGGTTAGTTGGTCGAGCGATGCCTGGATGCCCTTGAGGGAGGCGGCGATGCTTTTGAGGACTTCGGTGTGGGGATCGGATTCAGGGGTGCTCATGAAAATGGGTTTGTCTGGTCAGAGTGGGCGCAGGAAGAGGGGTGGTTGGCGAGTGATTTGTGAGGACGATGGACTCCGCGCTGCAGTTCCGGGTCGCTCTCCTTGCGGCGGGCGGGTAGGCCCTTGAGCCAGAGGAGCAGGGCGTGCCAGTGGATGCCGAGGATCACCTGCATCGTGAGCAGCGGATACTTCAGCGAGAAGCGAAACAGATTGGAGTCGGTCAGGGGTCTTCGGGAACCGGTCAGGGTGCTGATGAGTTCACGCTCCTCGCCCCGGTAATCGTCGATGAGGATGCGCAGTCCGGCATCGGGCGGATGGAAGCGGAAGTCGAACTCGAGATCGAGGTCGGAGAAGGGGGAGACGTAGAAGTGCTTCACGACGCGTGTGTGGAAGGTTCCGTCGGCGGCAAGCGGAACGAGGTAGGGCTTCCATTCGCCGAAGGTATTGCCTACCTCCGCAACCGAGGTCAGCGGTTTTCCCTCCGTGTCGTGGCAGAAGTAGACCGAGATCGGGTTGAAGATGTAGCCGAGCACGCGCGGGAGAGTCAGCAGCAGGATGCGCCCGACCGGTGCGGTGACTCCCTGCGATCTCAGGTAGCTCACGATATTCTCCCGGGCGGAGGGGGCTCCATGACTGATGTGGTCGCTCTCCCGGAAGCTGTAGAGTCCGGGGCGGTTGATCCGGAGGAGCCGCAGAGTGCGGTCGAGTGCCGGCAGTTCGTCAAGATCGATCAGGAAGTAAAAGACCCGGTAGAGGAACTCATGCCGCTTCGGCGCCAGACGCCGGTGAAAGACGGCACACTCGTAGAGGCAGGAGCGAAGATGGGAATTCATGGAAACCATTTTATTGGTAGGCACTACACGGGAGTAGCTCTTACAAGAATAGAAGACATTGGAATGACCTCTTTTCTTGAGTTCATGAGTTCCTGATTAATTTTTTCTGAGATATTTGGTCACGGCCTTTGCCGCCTCGAATCCCGACATGCAGGCATCCTCGTGGAAGCCGTATCGGAAGTAGCTTCCGCAGAAGAAGAGGCGTCCGGAGCGGTTCAGGCCGGGGAGTTCACGCTGGGCCCGGATCGCCGCGAGCGTGAAGACGGGATGGTCGTAGGTCGTGGAGTAGTGCACGCTCCCGGGATCGATCAGGTCGGTGCTGTTGAGGGAGACGAAGTAGTTTTGCTTCCGCGAGACGCCCTGGAGGGCATTCATCCAGTAGTGCGTGGTTGCGCGGGTGTGGCCCCCCTTGGGCGCATCGACCCGGAAATTCCACGAGGCCCAGGCGCGGCGTGCGCGCGGCATCACCGAGGCATCGGTGTGAAGGAGGGTCTCGTTGCGTTGGTAAGCGAAGGGAGAGAGGAGTTGCCGCTGCGCTTCCGTCGGGTTTCCCAGCATGGCAAGGCTCTGATCGGCATGCGCGGCGAGCACGACGGCATCGAAATGCTCCCCGGCTCCCGAGGCGGTGGTGACCCGGGCTCCTCCCGCCTCTTCGGTCACGGAGACAACCGGATCGCCGAGCCGCGGTTGACCCAGCACCCGGAGCAGTTTTTCCAGATAGCTGCGGGATCCTCCCTCCACCGTGAACCAGGGGTGGTGGGTGGTGACGCCGAGGAAGCCGTGGTTGTGGAAGAAATGGAGGAGTGTCGCCGCGGGGAAATCGAGGACGCGTCCCGGTTCCGTCGACCAGACGGCCGAACTCATCGGGATCAGATAGAGCTGAACAAAGTCGGTGCTGAAGCGGTGGCGCCTGCAGAAGGTGGCAAGATCCTCCTCCGCATCCTCCGCGGTATCCCCGAGGGATCCGCCGGATTCATCCCTGAGCCAGCGACGGCCGACGCGGAAGAAGCGCATGATCTCGGCAATCAGGGCGAGGAACCGGAGGTTGCCAATGTTGCGGCGCTGGGCAAAGAGTTTGTTCAGGCCCATGCCGTTGTATTCGAGACCCGTCGGGAGGTGCTGGACGCTCAGCGACATCTCGCTCGGCTTCGCGGCGACGCCGAGTTCGTCGAAGAGGCCGCAGAGGTTGGGGTAGGTGACCTTGTTGAAAACGATGAAGCCCGTGTCGATCGGGATGCTCCGTCCATCCTCCTCCACAATCACCGTGTTACTGTGCCCGCCGGGACGTTTTTCGGATTCAAAAAGCGTGAGGTCTGCAAGCTCGCGCAGCCTCCATGCGCAGGAAAGCCCGGAGACCCCGGTTCCGATCACGCCGACGCGGGGTTTTCCAGATGGTGTATCGTTCGTCATCGGGGCGGATCATCGCCGATCAACCGCCGGGCGGAAACTTCAAAAGAGAACGGGAGAACACCGTGCTGGTAAGCCGCTTGTCCTTCATGTTATCCAGCTTCATTGTGAATCTCAATACCCTCCGCTCCCGGGCCCTGCCTGCATTCCTGCTTACGGTTCTCCCATTGCTTTCGGCCTGCAAAAAGGATGAGGCCGCGCCGGCCACAGTCCGCCCCCCCGTTCCCGTGACAATCGGCACTGTGGTCCAGAAGGACATGCCCAACCACAAGGAGTGGATCGGTAACCTGCAGGGGACGGTCACCTCAATGGTGAAGCCAAACATTTCTGGCAACATCATTCAGCGCTACTACACGGAAGGTAGCGTGGTGAAGCAGGGTGAACCCCTCTTCCAGATCGATCCGGCCCCGTTCCAGGCCGATCTCGACCGCGCCAAGGCCGATCTCTCCTCGGCGATTGCCCAGGAGACCAAGGTCCAGCAGGACTTCGTCCGCGCCCAGAGCCTGCTCGCTGGCAAGGTCATCAGCATCCAGGAGTTCCAGAACCAGCAGCAGAACTACCAGGCGATGGTCGCCCAGGTGGCGGCCAAACAGGCCGCCGTCCAGTCGGCCCAGGTGAATCTCGACTTCACCAAGGTGGTGGCCCCGATTGATGGCTTGGCGGGCCTTGCCAATTACGAAGTCGGCACCTATGTCGGACCCTCGTCCCAGCAACCGCTCACGACAATCGTGGCGATCGATCCTATCATGGTGGTCTTTCAGGTGGGGCAGGACGATTACCTGAGCCTGATCGCCGGAAGCCTCAAGGATCCCTCCACTGCCGCCGAGCATAGGAAGGAGAACCGGGAGGCCGGAATGCAGATGATTCTTTCCGACGGGACGGTCTACCCGCAGAAGGGAACATTCCGCGCGGCCAATAACCAGGTCAGCACACAGACCGGATCGATCACCGTGGAGGGGAATTTCCCGAATCCCGGGATGCTTTTGAAACCGGGCCTTTTCGCCCGCGTCAACGCCACGGTCGGGGTGATCAACAATGCGCTGGTCGTTCCGATCGATGCGGTCATCACGATCCAGAATCTCCACCAACTCGCCGTAGTGGGTGATGACAACAAGGTGTCGATCCGCAACGTCAATGTCAGCCTCATGACCCGCGAGGAGGCGGTCATCGTCTCGGGTGTGAATGCGGGCGAGAAAATCGTCGTCCAGGGTATCCAGAAGGTGACCGACGGTTGCACGGTGATGCCATTGCCTGCGGCCGCCACCACAGCCACCCCCGGGCTCGCCACCGAGCAGGGTGTCTCGAAAACCATCCCGGCGGCATCCTCCGCCGGAGCAGCCGCCAAGCAGTAACCCGCTTTACCCGGCACCCAGCACCAGCCCGTCATGGCGAAATTCTTCATCAACCGGCCCATCGTGGCCATGGTCATCGCGATCATCACGGTAATCCTCGGTGTGGTCTGCCTGCTGGGCCTGCCCGTTTCCCAGTTCCCCAACATCGTCCCGCCCCAGATCCAGGTTGCTGCCACCTATCCCGGCGCCGACGCGGTGACGGTGAAGCAGGCGGTTGCGACGCCGATCGAACAGCAGGTCAACGGCGTCGACAACATGCAGTACATGTACTCCCTGAACTCCAGTTCCGGGCAGTCGCAGCTCAACGTCATCTTCGCCAACAACACGGTACCGACGACCGACCAGATCCTGACCCAGATGCGCCAGACGCAGGCGCAGTCCCAACTCCCCCAGCAGGTGGTCAATCAGGGGATCAATGTCGTCAAGACGTCGCCATCTCCCCTGATCTGCTTTGCCCTCTACACGGATGACGACCGATACGACTCGGTCTTCCTGGCCAACTACGCCTACGTCAACATCGTCAATCCGCTCACCCGTCTCACCGGCATCGCGAGCGTCACTGTCTTCGGCGCGGGAACATACGCGATGCGCCTCTGGCTCGATCCCGCGAAACTGGCTAACTTCAACATCACCACCAGCGAGGTCTACAACGCGGTCAGCCAGCAGAACACGGTCAATCCCTCCGGGCAGACCGGTGCCGAGCCCGTGCCTCCCGGTCAGCAGATGACTTTCACCGTCCGGGCGCCGGGCCGCCTCGTCACCGAGGAGGAATTCGCCAACATCGTCATCCGCGCTGACAGGAACGGATCGGTCGTGAAGGTGAAGGACGTGGCACGCGTCGAGCTTGGTGCCCAGACCTACAACCTTGCCGGTCGCTTCAACGGCCATCCCGCCGCGATCGTGGCTGTCTACCAACTCCCCGGCAGCAATGCGCTCCAGGTAGCCGAGATGGCCCGCAAGCTCATGAGCTCCTACGTCCCGACCTTCCCTGCGGGACTCAAGATGAAGACGGCGCTGGACACCACGCTAGCCGTGACCGCCAGCATGGATGACATCAAGAAGACGCTCTTGGAGGCGATGATCCTCGTGCTGATCGTGGTCTTTGTCTTCCTTCAGAACTGGCGCGCGACCCTGATCCCGGCCCTTGCCGTGCCTGTCTCGCTGGTGGGCACTTTCGCCCTCTTCCCGCTTTTCGGCTTCTCGCTGAACACACTCTCCCTTTTCGGTCTCGTGCTGGCGATCGGTCTGGTCGTCGACGACGCCATCGTCGTGGTCGAGGCGATCGAGCATCACATCGAGGAGGGGCTTTCCCCAAAGGATGCCGCGATCAAGGCGATGGAGCAGGTGACCGGCCCGCTCGTGGCCACGGCACTCATCCTCTCCGCCGTCTTCATCCCGACGGTCTTCCTGCCCGGCATCACCGGCGGACTCTACCAGCAGTTCGCCCTGACGATCTCGATCTCGGTCATCATCTCGACTTTCAACGCCCTGAGCCTCAGTCCTGCCCTCGGCGCCATGCTTCTGCGCCCCCGCAAGGAGGTGGGGGGGCCGCTCGGAGCCTTCTACCGGGGGTTCAACCGGATCTTCGACGCTGGGCGGGACAAATACATTGGTGCCTGCCGTTTCCTGCTTCGCAAGACCTTCGTTGCTGGATTCCTGCTGGCGGGCATGGTCGCCCTCTCGGGATTCTTTGGATCAAAGCTCCCGGGTTCCTTTGTGCCGGAAGAGGACAACGGGTATCTCTACGCCTTCTCCCAGTTGCCCAACGCTTCCTCCCAGCAGAGGACCGATGCGGTTTCCAAGCAGGTTGCCGAGATCGTCAGCAAGATCCCGGGCGTGGAGCATGTGACCACGATCGTGGGATTCAATCTCCTCTCCGGCGTGCAGAACACCTACAGCGCCTTCTACTTCATCACGCTCAAGCCTTGGGAAGAGCGCAAGGCCCCGGGTCAGGATGCTTTCGGCCTCCTGCGGACCATCAACCAGAAGATCGCCCCCATTCCTGGAGGGATTAACTTCGTCTTCCCTCCTCCGGCGATCCCGGGCATCGGAACCTCGGGCGGCACGACCTTCATCCTCGAGGATCGTCTCGGAACCGATCCGAACTTCCTGCCCACCAACACGGCCAAGTTCATGGCGGCGATCAAGAAGCGTCCGGAGGTCGGCTCGGTCACGACGACCTATCTCCCCTCCGTGCCGCAGATCTCGATGACTATTGATCCGGCCATGTGCCTGATGCTCGGTGTCGACCTGCACGAGGCGTATTCCACACTCCAGGCCTTTCTGGGAGGAATCCCGGTCAACTACTTCAATCGATTTAACCTGCAGTACTACTGCTACATCCAGGCGGAGGGGGCAGCCCGCACCGATCCGAAGGGGGCATCCCTCTTTTACGTGCGAAACAAGAACGGTGATCCGGTGCCGCTATCAAGCCTCCTGCAGGTGAAGCAGATCAATGGTCCCGAATTCGTGATGCGCTTCAACATGTATGACTGCGCCCAGATCAACATCAACGGCGCCCCCGGCGTCAGCACCGGCCAGGTGATGAAAGCGCTGGAGCAGACGTTCAGGGAGACGATGCCAGCCGGCATGGGCTTCGACTACTTCGGCATGTCCTTCGAGGAGAAGTTGGCGGCCGAAGGGATCCCGCCCGGGGCGATCTTCGCCCTCTCGCTGCTCTTCGTCTTCCTGATCCTGGCGGCCCAGTACGAGAGTTGGTCGCTCCCGATGAGCGTGCTTTTCTGCACGCCGATCGCCGTTTTCGGTGCGGTGGCCATGCTCTTTGCCCGCAAGATGGACAACGACGTCTACGCCCAGATCGGACTCATCATGCTCATCGGCCTGGCGGCCAAGAACGCCATCCTGATCGTGGAATTCGCCAAGGAGGAGGTGGAGAAGGGACGTTCCGTCATCGATGCGGCGCTCGATGCCGCCAAGCTACGTCTCCGTCCGATCCTGATGACCGCCTTCGCCTTCATCCTCGGTTGCGTGCCGCTTGCGATCGCCACCGGATCGGGAGCCGTTTCCCGAAGGATCCTCGGTTCGACCGTGGTCGGCGGCATGCTGGCCTCGACCCTGATCGCGATCTTCATCGTCCCAGTCTGCTTCAAGTGGTTCGAGAGGAATAAGGGAGGGGAGATTGCGGGGCCGAAGGATTCGGGTGTTGAACTTCCAGGTTGAACAACCCCGGGGTGTTTCCCCAACTCGTCTTGAGAGTTCCCCCGAAAGATCAGCGATCAGAGCGGAAGTTCCGCACTCAGGGGGCCGTTTTTCCGATCCTCCTCCATCAGAAGGGTCTGCTGGACAGGTTCTGCTGAGGGGCGATCCCAGAAGTAGCGGCGAAGGAGAACCTTGAGGGTGGCGGTTAGGGGAACGGCGAGCAGGGCTCCGAGCAATCCACCGAGGACGACCGTCCATGCAAAGACCGAGACAAT
This sequence comes from Chthoniobacterales bacterium, assembly GCA_044236545.1. GTDB lineage: Bacteria > Verrucomicrobiota > Verrucomicrobiia > Chthoniobacterales > UBA6821 > UBA6821. The sequence goes on along the minus strand of JBIIGI010000019.1, from coordinate 13,756 downwards.
CACGGTCATCGGGTGCAGACCGACGGAGTCACCGATGACTTTTGGCGAGATGAAGATTCCGTCGAGATTGTGGGCGATGACAAAGATCAGCAGGACCCAGAGAGGATGCGCAAGATCCCCGTATTGAGCGAGCGCGATGAGCATGGCCGGGATCAGGCAGAGGGCCATGCCAAGGTAGGGGATGAGGCAGAGGATGCCGACCATCAGGCCGATGAGGAAGGCGAAGTCGAGACGCAGGAAGAGAAAGAGCGCGGTGCCGACGACAGCCCCGTCGATCAGGCTGACAAGCAGTTGTCCCCGGAAAAAATGGATCAGGTAGGTGTTGATCTCATTGAGCAGCGAGACGATCTCATCCTTGAGAGGCGAGGAGCGAAGGGGAAGGTAGCGGCTCCAGTTGGAGGCCATGGCAGGGGACTCCTGAAGGAAAAAAAAGAGGAAGACCGGAACAAGGATGAGACTGAGCAGAAACCCGAGGATGCCGAACACTCCGCCGATGCTCTTCTGCAGGAATGCGCCCGTCGAGGTCGCGATCGTGGGAAGCTTCTGCTGCACCCATTCCAGGGAGTCATTGGCGAGCCCGAAAGCGTGGAGCTTGATGTTTTCCGGTGAGAGATCCTCCAGGAGAGTGCGGGTGTCTGTTGAAGTGGCTTTCAGTGCGGAGAGGCGCTGAAATTCTCCTGCGGAGCCTTTCGCCATGGACGTGATTTTCTGGCTGTAGGCGGGAATCTTGGAGGCGAAGATGCTTCCCTGATGAGCGATCGAGGGGCCAACGGTGATCCCGATGAGGGCTAGTCCGGCACTGAAGAGGATGAAGACGATGATGACCGCCCAGGTCCTTGGAAGTCTGCAGCGGCAGAGCAGTCCGACGACGGGGGTGAGCAGATAGGCCAGGACCGAGGCGATGGCGATCGGGGTGAGGACCGGCTTGAGGTAGGCGAAAAATGAGATCACGCCCCATCCCGTAAGCAGGATAACCGAGACGGTGGAGAGGGCGGCCAACGAGGTGAGGCCGGCCCAGCAGATTTTTTTCTGGAGAGGAGAGGGAGGATCCGCGGGTGCCATGGATCCTCTGGAACTACCCTCTTTCCCGCGGATTGTCCAACACGCTCGCCGGATCATGGAGTTTTCTCTCGGTCACGACCAGATCCATGCGGATGTCCGTTTTCCCGCAGGGAACCGTTGGCAGGAGTTGCCATTCCCAGGCGAGGCCCAGCTTGATGCCGCGAAATCGGGAATCGCCCAGCAGGCGGTCATAGAAGCCACGCCCACGGCCCAGGCGCCCTCCGGTGGGATCAAAAGCCATGCCGGGCACCAGGGCCAGATCGACATCGCCGGGCGAGCGCCTCTCCCAGCTTGCGGGATCCGGTTCAAGGATCCCGTACGGACCGGTGATCCAACGGCACTCCGTTTCCCAGCGGTAGAGTCCGAGATCATCCCCCTCGATTCTGGGAAAGAGAAACGATTTTTCCCCCGATGCGGAGAGGAGTCCGGTCGGGTCGGGTTCTCCCGGAATGGGGGCGAAGAGAAGCACGGATCGGGCGGATTCCCAATGCCGCAACCCCCTGATCACGCCCGTGATCGGGGAGGAATCGGCGGCGTGATTCCGATTAGCCAGTTGCCTTATCCGCGCACGCAACCGTTGCTTTTCGGCCTCAATCATTCACCATGACTGTAGCAGAATGGTCAAAAAACTTCTTCAGAAAGGTACCGAGGAGATCAAAAAGCAGGCGGCCAAGGTGGGCAAGGCCGCTCGGGCGGGCAAAGTCGCGGGAAAACCGCGCCCCGAACACCATGTCTCCATGAAACTGGGAGAGGGGTGGCATCGGCGCAATTTCCTCACAGAGGTGATCATCCCATCCCTTTTCTCACCCCGCGAGGAGGTGCTCTCCCGTCCCGGACTCCCCGAACTGACGGGAAACCAGATCGGAATCACCTGGATCGGTCACGCCTCCTTCCTGATCCAGACGCCGGAGCATTCTGTGCTGATCGATCCCAACTGGGCCAAATGGCTCAAGGTGATCAAGCGACTGAAGCAACCGGGGCTTGAGATTCACGAACTTCCGGCGATCGACCTCGTGCTGGTGAGCCATGCCCATTTCGACCACCTCGACAAGAGGTCGCTGCGCGCGGTCGCCTCGGATCAACCGATCGTGGTCCCGGAGCATGTCGGCAATCTTGTGCAGGGCCTTGGATTCAACCGCGTTCACGAACTCCGCCGATGGGAAAGCATGGAGGTCGGATCGCTCAAGATCACGCTCACACCGGCCCAGCACTGGGGCGCCAGGGTACTCCATGACAGGCATCGGGGGTTCGGCGGGTTCCTGGTCGAGTACGCCGGCCGCACCATCTATCACTGCGGCGACAGCGCATGGTTCGAGGGATTCGAGGAGATCGGCCGAAAGGGGAAAATCGACATCGCCCTGCTCCCAATCGGCGCCTACGACGCCCCCACCGGGCGCGATGTCCACATGAACCCCGAGGAAGCCCTTCGCGCCTTCACCGCACTCAATGCCGGCCTGATGATCCCCATGCACTACGGGACATTCCGCCTTGGATTCGAGCCACTGGAGGAGCCTCCCGACCGTCTGCTTGGTCATGCCCGCTCCCTCGGGATTGATGAGAAGATCAGGATTTTGCGTGAAGGCCAACCGGCCGTCTTTTAGTGCCGGTGCTTCGGCACGTTTGCACATGCAAACAGAAAGGCGTTGGCCTGATTCTTAAGCCAACGCCCTCTGTTCGAAATCCCAACAGCCTGAACGGCCAACAGTCTAAAAGCCTAAGGCCTTCCCCCCTCCTATTTCCCGAGCACCTTGTTCCAGGCGGCGATCTGGGCCGACTGAGCGGCGAAGAGAGCTTCTGGTGAGTCGACGATCTCGATGCCGGTGATCTTGTCACCCTGCCGGATTGCATTCACAACATCCTGATCCTTGGGGCTGTCCACCGCTCCGAAGATAGCATGCTTTCCGTCAAGCCAAGGGGTCGGGACATGGGTGATGAAGAACTGGCTTCCGTTGGTCCCGGGACCCGCGTTGGCCATGGAGAAGAGACCGGGGCGGTCGTGCTTCAGTCCGGGAGCGAACTCGTCGGCGAACTTGTAGCCCGGACCGCCCATGCCTGTGCCGGTGGGATCGCCTCCCTGGATCATGAAATCAGGGATGACGCGGTGGAAGGTGATGCCGTCGTAGAAGCCGCGGCGGGCGAGGTTGAGGTAGTTGGAGACCGTGATCGGGGCCTTGCTCGCAAAGAGCGTTGCATGGATGTCCCCCTTGGAGGTGTGGATAACGATGCGGATATCCTTCACCGGTTCGGCCGGGTTTGCGGCTCCGGCGATGCCAGGGGCCATGGAGAGAGTTGCGGATAGGGCGAAAAGTGTCTTTTTCATGAGGCAGCTATTGGGTAGCAGAGAGGCGTGCCAAAGAAAGCCAAATCACCAAAGTCCACCAAACCGGTTCCAAAACCCGCTCCCGGGACGAAATCCAAATCCGCCAAGTCTCCGGCCCCCGGAAGCGAGATCCTGCGCGTCGGCCTGGTCCAGATGCGTTGCTCGGATTCTCCAGCCGCGAATCTGAAGACCGCGGAGCGCCTCATCCGCGATGCCGCCCGCAAGGGTGCGGCGGTCGTCTGCCTGCCTGAACTCTTTCTGAGCCAATACTTCTGCCAGAGCGAGGATCACGGCTATTTCAAGCTCGCCGAGCCGATCCCCGGTCCCACCACGCAGTTCATGGGAGGGCTTGCCAGGGAACTCGGCGTGGTCCTGATCGTTTCGCTCTTCGAGCGTCGGGCCCCCGGCCTTTACCATAACACAACCGCGGTCATCGAGGCGGACGGAACCTATCTGGGCAAGTACCGCAAGATGCACATCCCGGATGATCCGCTCTTCTACGAGAAGTTCTACTTCACCCCGGGTGACCTTGGGTTCCGGAACTGGAAGACAAGCGCAGGGGATCTCGGTGTGCTGATCTGCTGGGACCAGTGGTATCCCGAGGCGGCTCGCCTCACGGCCCTGCAGGGATCCGAGGTGCTCTTCTATCCCACGGCCATCGGCTGGCATCCCTCCGAGAAAAAACAGTATGGAGCAAACCAAAAGGCGGCGTGGCAACTGGCCCAGCGCGCCCATGCGCTTGCCAACGGCTGCTATGTCTGCGGCGTGAACCGAATCGGTCACGAGGCGCCGGCAGGGGGTGACGGACTTGAGTTCTGGGGAGGCACCTTCGTGGCGGCCCCGAATGGAGAGATTATCGCGGAGGCTCCGGCCGACAAGGAAACGGTCCTTGTGGTCGATCTCGACCGTGGTTTCATGGACACCCAGCGCACCCACTGGCCTTTCCTGCGGGATCGCCGGATCGACGCCTATGAGGGGATCGAGAAGCGTTTCCTCGATTGATCCACGAAAAACAGCGCCCGATTCTGCCGGACGAGGTGCGGAATCACCGCCTGCTCATGCAGGGGTGGTCACGCCTGGTAAAACGGCTCCCTCATCTCGAGTTGCGGGTGTTCGGGGATGCCGGTGGCTATCCGCTACTGCTCGTCGAGTCCCGCAGGCGGATTCCCGGGGCTCTCTCGGTCTATCTTTCGGCAGGGATCCATGGGGATGAACCCGCCGGCGTGGAGGGACTGCTCCGATGGGCCGAACGTGACCTGCCCCATGCCGGGGAGTTGAACTGGCAGATCTTCCCCTGCCTCAATCCCTGGGGCCTGGAGCGCAACATCCGCTTTGATGCCGGGGGACGGGATCTCAACCGTTGCTACAATGTCAGGGGCGTTCCGCAGATCACCGCCCAACTCGCCGCCATGAAGGGATGGAGACACGATCTGGCGATCATGCTTCACGAGGACTACGATGCCCGCGGCTTTTACCTTTATGAAATCTCCGCACGTCGTCCCCACTGGGGGGAGGATCTGATGCATTCCGTCTCGTCGATCCTTTCCCCCGACACCCGCCGCACGATCGACGGTCATCGGGCCAGGGGAGGCCTGATCCGCCGCAGGATTTCCACCGCAATGATCAAGGGGCATCCCGAGGCCTTCCGTCTTCATTTCCGTCATGCGGCGCGCACGCTCACGATCGAGACACCTTCGGAGGAATCCCTGGAAGCCAGGGTACGTCTTCACGTTGAATTCCTCTCGGCCGCCGTGAAAAAGTTGAAACTCGGCGTGGCGTCACGTTGAGAAATCGGCTACTTCTCAACGGATGACCATGAAGCGCCTAGTACTCTCTTTTCTTTCGGTGATCCTGCTCGTGCCGAGCAATGCGTGGGCCGACACCCTCGTTCTCAAGGATGGGAGTGAAATCAAGGGCGAGATCATCAGCGAGGCCCCGGAAGGGGTCGTTGTCGAATACTTCGTGACCTCCACGATCAAGGATCAGAAGACATTCCCCCGCGACATGATCGCAAAGACCGTCGTGGTCACCGAGGATGAGAAAGCCTTTCAGGCCCTGGGCAGTCGCGCCACACCCCCCACCGTGCTGGACGCCGCCTTTCACGATTCCCTTATTGAAAAAAAAATCCCGGAATTCCTAAAGATTTACCCCTACTCCAAACACGTTCCGGAATTGAGGGAGGATCTCAAATCGCTTGATCAGGAGCGCTCCCGTTTGCGCAAGGGGGACCGCAGGATTGACGGCGAATGGCTTACCGCGGCCCAGATCGAGGCTGACCCCTACCAGTCGGGATCCAGGCTGAAATTCACCGAAATGAAAGAATTCGCCAGGAACAACGACCAGGTGGACTGCCTCCGGTGCTTCGAACTTTTGGAAAAGGAATACCCCGGATCCGCCGTCATGCCCGAAGCCGTCGAGTTGGCCCTCGCCAGGATCGATCTCCTCCAGGATGAGTTGTTGGCCGCCAAGGCTAACTTTGCCGTGATCGAGAAAAAGCGCCAAAATGCCCTCTCCGCGGCGCGCGCCGATCAGGCCAAGGAGATCAAGGATGCGATCGAGCAGGAGAACGTCGCCTTCAAGGCGGCCAAAATGAATGCCGAGAAGGACGGGACAAAATTCTTCAACATTTTTCCGAACATCAAGGATGCCCTGGATGCGCTTCAGGCCGTGGCCAATGCGGAGAAAATCCGACTCGCGCTGCTGCTGCAGACCCCGATGCGCGACAGTCTTGTTGCCTCGAGGGATGCCGCGCGCCTCCTCTCCTTGGGAAGCCTGAAGGAGGCCCGTGACCAACTTGCCGCCGCGGAAAAGCTCTGGCCCTCCAACGCTGAAGTCGTCACGCTCAAGAAGCAGCTCGATGATGCTGCAAAAGCCGCACCCCCCGTTAAAAAATAAAAGCCGCATCACCGAAATCATGACCGCTCCGACACGCTTTGCATCCGTTGACCGCAAGACCGGCGAGACCGACATCAAGCTGACCCTCTCCCTGGATGGGGAGGGAACCCCCGACATCCGGACGGGCATCCCGTTTTTCGACCACATGCTCACGCTCTTTGCCCGCCACGGTCTGCTCGACCTGACGGTGCTTGCCAAGGGGGATATCGAGGTCGATTACCACCACACGGTGGAGGATGTCGGCATCACCTTGGGGCAGGCTTTTGCCAAGGCGCTTGGTGACAAGGCTGGAATCCGCCGTTACGGCCATGCCTATGTCCCGATGGACGAGGCTCTGGCCCGGGTGGTGGTGGATTGCAGTGGCCGCCCCTTCCTGGCCTACGATGCTCCCGGAGGCGTCGAGGCGATCGGATTATTCCCCTTCCAGCTCGTGGAGGAGTTCCTGCGCGCGCTTGCCGTCCAGGCAGGACTCACCCTGCATGTCTCCATCCTGGCGGGCAGGGATGCCCACCACATGGCCGAGGCGATCTTCAAGGCTCTCGGACGCGCCCTTGATGTCGCTGTCTCCCGCGATGAGCGCGTGAAGGGAATCCCCAGCACCAAGGGCGTGCTGTGAGTTCCTCTCCGCTCCTCGGGCTTGTCGATTATGGAAGCGGCAACCTACGCAGCGTCCAGCGTGCCCTCGAGCATGCCGGCGGAACATGCGTTCTTGCCCGTACTCCTGACGAGGCGGCCAAGTGCGACGCGCTCGTCGTTCCCGGCGTCGGGTCCTTCGGTGACTGCGCCCGCCAGTTGCGCGAGGCCGGGCTCTGGGATTTTCTCCGCGAATGGCTGGCGGCGGACCGCCCCTACCTCGGGATCTGCCTGGGATACCAACTGCTTTTCGAGTCGAGCGAGGAATCTCCGGGAGTGGAGGGGCTTGGCGCCCTCAAGGGAAAGGTTGTTCATTTTCCGAAGGCTGCCGGACTCAAGATTCCCCACATGGGTTGGAACCAACTTCATATCACCGCTCCCTCGGATCGGCTGATGAAAGGGCTTGGAGAGAACCCTGACTTCTACTTTGTCCACTCCTACTACCCGGTGCCCGAAGATGCCTCGGTGATCACCTCGACCTGCAACTACGGTCTCGAGTTTGCATCCAGCGTCAGTCGCGGAAATCTGAGCGCCGTCCAGTTCCATCCCGAAAAGAGTCAGGAACTCGGTCTCGCGATGCTCCGGAACTTCATCTCATCCCTATCTTCCAACTCCTAACTCCTATCTTCCATGTTGCTCTATCCCGCCATTGATCTCATGGATGGTCAGGTCGTCCGCCTCGAGCGGGGACTGGCCGCCAGGAAAACCGTCTACAGCAACGATCCCGTGGCGATGGCTCTTCAATGGGAGGCTGCCGGCGCCGACTGGATTCATCTCGTTGATCTGGATGCCGCCTTCGAGGGGAAAAGCCGCAACCTCGATGTCATCCGCGCGATCACCAAGGCCGTCTCGGTTCCTTGCGAACTGGGTGGCGGGATGCGCGACTCCGGATCAATCGAGGCCGGCCTCTCCACCGGGGTTCATCGGGTGATCATCGGCACCAAGGCGGCCGAACCCGGATTCCTTGCCGAGGCGGCGGGAGCCTTCGGTCCCTCCCGTCTAGCCGTTGGCATCGATGCCAAGGAGGGCAAGGTGGCCGTGAAGGGATGGGTGGAGACCATGGAACTCACGGCACTCGATCTTGCCCGCGAGGCGGTGAATGCTGGGATCCGCACGATCATCTACACCGATATCGCGACCGACGGGATGCTTCAGGGACCCAATCTTGCCGCCATGCGCGAGATGGCTGCGGCGGTTCCGTGCGACCTGATCGCCAGCGGCGGCGTCTCCGGTCCCGAGGATATCCGTCAACTTGCGACGGTTCCCGGTATCCACGGAGCCATCATAGGACGAGCCCTCTATGAGGGACGCATGCCTGCGGATCTGCGGAGTATCCTGAAGGGTTGAAGGTTAATCCCAGATTTTGCATGAGAGCGGCGTTGACAGGGTTGATCGTTTCACCCGGATGGTGAGTCCCTGAAGGGTTAAAAGCGTTACACCGTTAAAAGGTTAAAAGGGGGGCTGAAGTCCGAGGCCGAATTGAACTCATGCAGGCATCTTTTGACGGCGTTTTCCCTGACACTCCCCTTTCGAATCTCGGGTCAGGGCTCTCCCGGATCCACGTTGTAACATTTTCACTTTTTAACTCTTTTAACGCTGCCTCCTATCATTTTAGGAATTCCCAATGCAAATTCCGGGTTGATCATCGGAAATTAGGAAAACAGGGGCTTTGATTCCCACCTGGATGCCTGTTTTCCAATCTCAATTCCTAACAGCCTTCTGTCTTCAGCCTTCAGGCTAAACTGATGACTCCTCAGTCTACCTTGAACTTCCCGTGGCCCTCTTTCTTGATCGAGTTCACGGTGGCTAGCAGAGACTTGGCCTTGTCGTACTGACCTGCTTTCACGGCCTCTTCGACCTGATCGAACGCGCCTGAGAGTTGATCGAGTTCTTGCCTGTAGTCGGACAGGAAGTTTTCACGCTTATCAGCGGGGATGGAGGCGGTCTTCCGCGGGTCGAGGGTTTTGGAATCGGTCACCGCTTTCTTCAGGGCTTCAAGAAGGAGGATGTTCTCCTGCTGCTTGGCGGGATCGGCCACCTGCTGGGTGAGTTGTCGCATCCCGCGGGCGAGGATCTGCATCTGCCCTTCAAGCGGTGAATCCACCTGAGCCTGCAGGAATGTCGGAAATGCGAGAAGCGCGAGGGTTGCGAGAAGAGGGAGATGTTTCATGGGAAGGAAGAGGAATTAGCCTGTAACCACGATGTTCACAAGACGGCCGGGAACGACAATCACTTTCTTCACCTCCTTGCCCTCGAGATGAGGGGCCAGGGCGGGATCGGCGAAGGCGGCCTTCTCCACGCTTTCCTTGTCGGAGGATGCCGGCACGGTGAGGTGTCCGCGAACCTTTCCATTGATCTGGACCGCATAGGAGATCTCATCGACGACGAGATATTCCTCGTTCCAGGCGGGCCACTTGGCCTGCGAGGCAAGCCCCTCGAATCCCGTGAACTTCCCGCCGAGGTGCATCCAGAGTTCCTCGACCAAGTGCGGGGCGAACGGGCTGAGCAGTGGCAGGAAGAGACGGAGTGCCTCCACGGGTCGTGGTTTCGCCGAGGTGAACTCGTTCGTGAAGATCATCATCTGGGAGATCGCCGTGTTGAAACTGAGTGCCTCGATATCCTCGGTCACCTTCTTGATGGTGGCGTGCAGCACCCTGCGCTGGGTATTGGTCAACTCCTGCTCCGCAAGGTCACCGGAGAGGATCCAGTTTCCTTCCTGATCCTCGTTCATGGCCAAACGCCAGACGCGGGCCAGGAAGCGGTAGACCCCCTCCACGCCGGTCATGCTCCAGGGCTTTCCGTGTTCGAGCGGGCCCATGAACATCTCGTAGAGACGCAGGGAGTCGGCTCCGTACTCGGCAATCACGGAATCAGGATTGACTACGTTGCCGCGGCTCTTGGACATCTTCACCCCGTCATCCCCCAGGATGAGGCCTTGGTTTACCAGGCGCTGGAACGGCTCTGGTGTGGTGAGGTGGCCGAGATCGAAGAGAACCTTGTGCCAGAAGCGCGCATAGAGGAGGTGAAGCACGGCGTGTTCGGTGCCCCCGACATAGAGATCGACCCCGCCCGGTTTCCCCGCATCACCCATCCAGTATTGCTCGGCCTCCTTGCCGATGAAGCGCCCGCTGTTCTTCGGGTCGCAGAAGCGCAGGTAGTACCAGCAGGAGCCGGCCCACTGCGGCATCGTGTTGAGCTCGCGCCTGGCTGTCTCGGAATAGCGGACCCACTCGGTCGCCTTGGAGAGGGGTGGTTCGGCCGTGCCGGTCGGCTTGAAGTCCTCCATTCCGGGAGGCTCCACCGGGAGCTCGTTTTCCGGGAGGGGGCGGTGGGCGCCGTTCTCCCAGACAATGGGGAAAGGTTCGCCCCAGTAGCGCTGGCGCGAGAAGAGCCAGTCGCGGAGTTTGTAGGTGATGGTGCCGCAGCCGAAGCCCTTCTCCTCAAGCCAGGAGATCATCTTCCGCTTTGCCTCGGGCGTGCGGAGCCCTTCGATAGCGGGGGAGTTGATCGCGGTGCCTTCGCCGCTAAAACATCCCTGAGTTTTTTCACTCTGGGGTTCATCGGGACGGACGACTTCGCGGATCGGAAGGTTGAAGGCCGTCGCAAACTCATGATCCCGCTCATCGTGGGCAGGAACCGCCATGATGGCTCCCGTTCCGTAGCCAGTCAGGACATAGTCGGCGATCCAGACCGGGATCTTCTCGCCACTGACCGGATTGATCGCGGAGATGCCAAGAGGCACGCCGCTCTTTGTCTTGGCCAGATCGGTCCGCTCGAGATCGCTCTTGGAGTTGCAATCCTTCCTGTAGGCTTCGACCGCTTCGCGCCGGGTGGCCGAGGTGATCTTTTCCACAAGCTCATGCTCGGGTGCCAGCACCAGGTAGGTGGCGCCGAAGAGGGTGTCGGGTCGGGTGGTGAAGACCGTGACGGTCACCTCGAATCCTTCGAGGCCGAAGCGCACCTCGGCCCCCTCGCTGCGGCCGATCCAGTTACGCTGGAGGAGCTTGATCGAGTCGGGCCAATCCAGGCCGTCGAGATCGGCGATCAGACGCTCCGTGTAGGCGGTGATGCGAAGCATCCACTGGCGCATCGGACGGCGCTCCACGGGAAAGCCTCCCACCTCGCTCTTGCCGTCGACGACCTCCTCGTTGGCCAGCACGGTTCCGAGTCCGGGGCACCAGTTCACCGGCACCTCCGAGACAAAGGCGAGCCTCACGCTGTCGGGGTCGTTTCCCTTGTAGGTGGCGATCGGCTCCGCCTTGTTGGTCGCCGGATTCACCCAGGCGCCGTAGAGTTGGAGGAAGATCCACTGGGTCCAGCGGAAGTACTCCGGATCGGTCGTGCTGATCTCGCGTGACCAGTCGTAGCTGAATCCGATCGACTGGAGCTGGGTGCGGAAGTTGTCGATGTTCCGTTGGGTGGTCACGCGCGGATGCTGGCCGGTCTTGATCGCGTACTGCTCGGCCGGCAGGCCGAAGGCGTCCCATCCCATCGGGTGGAGGACGTTATCCCCCTTGAGCCTGTGATAACGGGCCAGGATGTCGGTGGCCGTGTATCCCTCGACATGGCCGACATGGAGTCCGTCGCCGCTCGGGTAGGGGAACATGTCGAGCACGTAGAACTTTTTCGCCTTGGGGTCGAACCCGGGGTCGCCGGGATTGGTGGCGCGGAAGGCATTCGTCTCGAGCCAGTGCTTCTGCCAGCGGGGCTCGAATTCAGGAAAAGGATAGTGCTTGCGGGTAAGGGACATCTCGTTCGAACTGGTAAGTTATCCATGGAAACCGAAAACACCGCTTCCGCCAAGCTCCCTACGATCCTTTTGGCCACCCGCAACAGGCGCAAGACCCGCGAAATCCAGACCATGCTGGGGGAGGGGGTGCTTGTCACCGATGCCACCGAGGCCGGAAATCTGCCGGAGATCGAGGAGACGGGAACCACGTTCGAGGAGAATTCCAGGCTCAAGGCCGAAGGGATTTCCCTTCATGTGGAGGGGATTGTTCTGGCCGACGACTCCGGCTTGGAAGTCGATGCGCTGGGTAAGGAGCCCGGCGTCTACTCAGCCCGATACGCGGCCCTCGGCAAGCCTGATGGTTCTCTCTCCGCATCGATTGACGAGGCCAACACCGCCCTGGTTCTCGAGAGGATGTCGGGAGTGACCCATGAGCAGCGCACGGCACGCTTCCGTTGTGTCCTGGCTGTCGCCGAGAACGGTGTCACCTTGGCGGTCTTTGATGGAACCGTGGAGGGGATTCTGGCCACCGAGGTGAGGGGTGAGGGGGGCTTCGGCTACGACCCGATCTTCATGCCCTTGGGATACGCCGAGACATTCGGGGAGCTCTCCAGCGAGGTGAAGCACACCATGAGCCACCGCAGCAGGGCGCTTGCACAGTTCAAGGATTGGTGGGCGGCGAGGGACCGCAGTCCGGCGGGATGAAGGTTTATCCCAGATTTTGCATGAGAGCGGCGTTGACAGGTTTGAGCGTTTCACCCGGATGGTGAGTCCCTGAAGGGTTAAAAGCGTTACACCGTTAAAAGGTTAAAAGGGGGCTGAAGTCCGAGGCCGAATTGAACTCATGCAGGCATCTTTTGACGGCGTTTTCCCTGACACTCCCCTTTCGAATCTCGGGTCAGGGCTCTCCCGGATCCACGTTGACGCCACTTGCCTCCCGGCAAGCGGTGGCGCCCTTCGGGTCCTCCCGCAGTCGCGGGACGGGATCTTACGCGGCTCTTCCCTGAGCCTTGGTTGTAACATTTTCACTTTTTAACTCTTTTAACGCGGCCTCCAACTATTTCAGAAATTCCCAATGCAAATTCCGGGTTTACGGCTGCAAGTTTCTCCGGGGAACCCTCGAGAGATCAAAGCCAGCCGGGGGCGTGCACTCCTGATTGATCCACTGGATCACTGCCGCCCAACCGGCGCTTTCCACATCATGCGGAAGGTATCCCTGGATTGCCGTCACGACATCCCATCCGTCGTGAAGATGGGCAGTGAGCACCGGATCGGTCAGTTCGGTTTTCTTCACCTTGGCAATATACTCCTCCGGGGGAAGGGTTACTGCCACCTTCCCGTATCCCGGCATGCGGCTGCCTCCGACCATGCGCCAGAGTTTGAGGCTGCTGACCAGTTCCCTGGTGGCCACGGTCAGGGCCTTTCCAAGGCCGTGATGTTGATGCTTGGGGTGGATGAACAGGTCAGCCCCGTAGAGAGTGTGGCCTTCGGGGTCATGATCCGTGAAACTTCCTCCGGCAGTGAGTGTTTCCCACGAATCATCCAGATGGAAATGCATCAACTGGATCAGGAGTGTGAAATGAGCACCGGCGACTTCCCCCGATTCCTGATGAATCACGACGAACTGCCCATCGGGAAACACCCGGTGATGAGCAGCAAGTTCAGCATCCGTGTAGGGACGTTCCGTCGGGTAGACCATCCCGCAGATCGCCGAAATCTGGGCATAATCTTCCTCCGACATCAGCCGGAGTGAATACCCTTCCGGTAAATGGAGGCTGGCTTCGTTCATCGGTGAGGAGCTTCAGTGGATGGTCTTGGGAAGTCATTCAAAAACACCATGCTTCCCATGAAAAATCTTCCCTCGGGTCATCTTCGTCGGACTTTCATGATCCATGAAATCACCTGACACCTAATCCGGAATCCTCGGGATCATCCCAAAAATTGCAGTAGGAACCCGAAGGTCCGGCAAAGGGGAGTTAAAATGGTTAGAAACGTTACAACCAAGGCTCAGGGAAGAGCCGCGGAAGACTACCGAAGGTAGCCCTGAAAGGGCGCCACGGCATCCGGGAGGATGTGGCGTCAATGTTACAAGGTGGATCCGGAAACCCCTGAACCTG
>JBIIGI010000078.1:0-11345 GCA_044236545.1 Chthoniobacterales bacterium | reverse complement strand
AATGGAGCGAGACGGGAATGCGGTCGAGGGTGGAAATGGCGGCTTCGGTATCGACTCCGCTGGCGGCGAAGATTTCCTTGGCAATTGTGTAAGCGCTCACGATTGGTTGTCGGTCGGAGAAATGTTGAAGATGACTTTGTTATGATAGTTTGTCCGGTTCACCAGATCTTCGAAAATTGCCGGGCCTTCGGACAGGAGAAGTTTGTCGGTGATGAGCGGGGCGACAAGCAGCTCGCGATCGAGGTGTTTGAGCACGGTCGTCCAGTCATCGGTTCCAGAGGGGGTGATCCTGCTGTTCCACGTGCCGTGGATGGTGAGTTCCCTGCGCAGGATGTTGGAGAAATCCTTTTCGCCGATTTTGAATTCACCGGCGATGTTGCCCATGAAAACCACCTCGCCGAACATGCCGCAGGCCTGCACCGCCTGCAGGAATGTGAGCGGCAGGCCGCAGGCCTCGATGCTGCGCTGGACGCCCCGGCCGCCCGTGACAGCGAGGAGTTGTGCAACCGGATCGCCGTCCTTCGCATTGACGGGATGGAAGCCCATTTCCGCGGCGAGGGCGAGCTTGCGCGGCTCGACATCGACGATGAAGACGCGGGCGCAGCCATGGATGCGCAGCCATTGCGCGGCCATGTTGCCAATGGGTCCGGCGCCGAAGACCACGGCGTCGTCGCCGGTCTTGATGCTCAATTTCCTGACACCATGCAGCGCGACCGCGGCGGGCTCGGTCATCGAGGCGTGAAGAAGGTTCACATGATCCGGCACGGGAAAAAGGTTCCACTCCGGCACGCGGAGATATTCGGCGAAGGCACCGTCCCTACGGGAACCATAGTAATCGTATTCCGCCGCCTGGGCATAGTCTCCTGATAGACAGGCCGGGTCGGTGTCCATGTTCTTCGGGATGAGCGGAAAAACCGCGACGCGCGCACCCTTGGCGAACCTGCCGCCCGGCACCGGTTCCTCCACCACGCCGCTGAACTCGTGACCCATCACAAGCGGGTGGAAATACGCCTTGCCGCCGAAGCCGCGTGGGAGATCGGAACCGCAGACGCCGCAGGCGGCGATGCGGACGAGCGCGGCGGGACGCTCGTCCGGCGCAGGTGGCACCGGGCGGTCCTCCACGTAGCGGAGTTGTTTGTCGGCTTCGAGAACGAGGGCTTTCATGTCAGTCCCAGTGAATGATGACTTTCAAACTGTCAGGATCGGCGGCGCGGGCGATCGCCTCGCGGATTTGCGTGTGCGGGAAACGCTCGGTGTCGTTGGTCATTTTGTCGAGCAGCGGGAGCTTTTTTTCCGCCAGCAGTCCGCGCGCGAGTCCGATGCCGTGCATGCCGGAGCCGTGGGTGGCCTGATAGCACTGCAGCTTGTAGTGGATGTCATTGTTCAGATCAACCTCGTGGGAGATGCGGGGTTTACCGCCGGCGCCCTTGACGCCGGCATGGCCGTCCATCACCGTTCCGTAACCCATCAACTGAGTGGCCAGGCGGTAGCCGGGCTCGGCGGGGGTGTTGACCATCACGAAGTGCGGCTCGTTGAAGGGGCGGCATTCCTCGAAAACCCGGGCGACGACGTTTTCATCCCATGGCAGGCCGACGACATGCTCGTTGCCGAAATCCCGCAACACACGTTCGAGGCGTTGCGCGCCACGGTTGATGAGAATCACCTTGCGGGCCCCCATCGCCAGAGCGCTCTGAAGCGCGTAGGTGCTTTGCGAACCCGCGCCGATGAGAACGACGATCCGGTTGGTGATGCAATTGTTGACGCGCGTCATTCCCTCCAGACAGCAGGCCAGCGGCTCTAGTTGGCAGGCGTGATCGGCGCTGAAACCTGCCGGAAATCCCGCGATCGGACCGAGGCGGACGAACCAGTCCGGCAGGATGGCGTGCGAGCGGGCGAAGCCGGGAAATTCGTGGCCGGTGGCCTGGGTGTTCGGGCAGCTCGTCCAATCGCCGGTGCCGTGGTCGCCGCAATAAATGCAGTCCGCATCGCCGCAGGGAATGTCGCATCCGATGCCGACGAGATCGCCGGGCCGGAACTTCGTGACTCCTTCGCCGATGGCATCCACCTCCGCGCTCACCTCGTGGAGGATGACGGCCGGCCATGCCTTGATGCGCGGCAATCCCTGGTTGTAAATTACCACGTCCGACTGGCAGACCGACGTGCGCAGCGTGCGAATGCGGATTTCACCCGGGCCGGGCGCGGGAAGCTCCTGCTCGACGGCGGTGAACACGCCGCCCGGTTGATTGAGTTGATAGACAAGATTTTTCATGGTAATCAAGGTTGTCTGTTAGACAGGCCTTCCTGCGCCGCCGCATGCAGCCTGCGGATGTTGTCGTTCCATCCGGCGCCTGCGTGGAAAATGCTGCTTGTGCCGGCGACGAGACAGTCGGCACCGGCCGCCACCATCGCCGGGATGTTTTCGAAACTGACGTTTCCATCGACTTGAATTGTCAGGTGACCGAACCCGCTGCGGTTGAGGTAGGCGCGGCAGTCTGCGATCTTGCGCAGCGAGGCGGGGGTCATCGTTTGTCCGGCGAAGCCGGGGTTCACGGTCATGAGCAGCACATAGTCGAGGCGCTCCAGCACGTAATCCAGCGAGCGGAGCGGCGTCGTCGGATTGAGCGCCACTCCGGCGCTGGCGCCGGTTTCGCGGATGCGGGAAAGCGTGCGGTCGAGGTGCTGGCAGGACTCCGCATGCACCGTGATTTGCGCGACTCCGGATTTTTCCAACAGCCCGATGAAGAAATCGTTGTCCTCGACCATCAGGTGAACGTCGATGGGCAGGCGGGTTTTCGCCGCGAGCGCCTCGATCACGGAGAGTCCCAGCGGCATGTTGGGCACGAAGCGCGCATCCATCACATCCAGGTGCAGCATGTCCACGCCGAGCGCCTCGACGCGGCGTAGCGCGGATTCGAAATTCAGCGGGTCCACGCACATCATCGACGGCGCGATCCGCACTCCGCCGGTCTCCTTGGCGCCGGTGATGGCGGCGCATGCCCCCGCCGTCGCGGCTTGCTTGTCTGGAACCGCCAGAAACACCTCCTTGAGGTGTCGCAGCGACTGGCGGAGTTGCTCCTCAAGCTGGCCGTCGGTGTAATCGCGCCCGAGTTTCGGCCCGCCGATTTCCAGATAACCGGTCATTTCATCGACGGGGATTTCCGCAGCCCTGCCGAGAAGGATGTCGCGGAAAACAGCCACATCGATGATGCCTTTCTCGCGATTTGCCGGCTCGAAACCGAAGGTCGAATGATAGCGGTCGTCGGTGTTTTTCAAATGGACTTCATAGAGCCACGGCAGCGTGGATTCGAAGAGTTCCACCGGATTGAAACCATGCGCGCCCCGTTCGTTGAGGTAGCCGTGGGCGATGTCCGTGCAATAGCCGACGCGTGCCGTGGTATCGGGATTCTCCAGATGATGGCGGGTGAGGATTTCGCCCATTTCCCGCACCTCGTCCGGCAGCGTCGGCGGCTCCGCAAGGCAGGACATCGGCTCGACGGTGAGCCACTCGATCCCGTGCTGTCTGGCAAAATGCATGAGCTCCTTCATGTGGCGGAGGTAACAGGCGGTGCCCTGCGCCTTGGTGCCCATCAGATCCCGTGGCACGGCGCCCGGATTCGAACCCACCGACCTGGCCCCAAGGATCGCGCCGATCTCGATGAAGCGCTCGAAATTCCGCCTCGCCACGGCTTCCCACTCCGGATCCTCGCGGAAAAACCCCCCCAGCTCGCGGTGCGCGGTGAACAGGCTGTCGATCGTGATGCCGAAATCATCCGCCTGCTTCTTCAATCGGTGGAAATACGAATCCGGCAATTGGTAGGCCTCGAAAAACGAGCCGAGCTGCAGGCGGGTGACCCCTTCGTCGGCCATCAGTCGGAATAGCCAGGGGAAGGAATAACGGTATTCAATCGGGTCGGATTTGATTCCAAGGGTAAGTTTCACCCGCCAAATCAATCATGAAACAGTCAAAAGTAAATCAAAATACAATCATATTGCGAGTTTTTGCTGTAATTTCGGCCGCAAACCGAATAATCCCGATCTCCAAGTTCAGAAGAGTGATTTGACACAATCCACCGACCGCAAAGATGTATTGCCTCGCTCGCTCCCGCTCGCCGCTCCCTGAGGGCCTGCACCTCGTGCAGGTTCACCAGCCCTCTCCCAAGGGCATGGGGTGTCGATTCCCGCCCGGATCAATAGTCGCAGCCACAAACCTTCAGCCATGAGTTCCAAGAAACGCGACCGCCGGATCCTCGACCTCCTTGCCGAGCGCGGCGAGCTGACCGTGGAGGACACCTGCCGTGAGTTTTCCATTTCCCCAGCCACTGCCCGGCGTGCTTTCGCGGCTCTGGCGCTCCGGGGCCTGGCCGAGAAAACCTGGGGCGGGCTGCGCCTCCCGGGCAGTGACATGGTCCCGAGCGTGCTGCGCGAAACAAGGAACGCCGAGGCCAAGGACCTCATCGCCCGTGAAGCTGCTCTGTTGGTGCAGGAGGGTGATGTGGTGGCCATCGACGGCGGCACCACCACGCTGCGGCTGGCTCCCTATCTCGCCAATCGTGCGGTGCGGATCGTGACCAACTCGATCCTGATCGCACACCGGATCGAGCAACTCCGCAGCGGTGCGAACGGAGCGGAGGTTTTTCTCACCGGTGGCCAGGTCTATCCGGGCTCTGGTCTCCTGGTCGGACCGCAGGCAGTGGAGAACCTCCGCCAATATCACAGCCAGTGGGCGTTTCTTTCGGTCGGCGGACTCGATCCGGAAGGTGCCACCAATACCAACCAACTCGTGGTCGAAAGCGAGAGGGCGATCCTTGAAAGCACCGAAAACGCCGTCCTGCTCGCGGATTCCAGCAAGTGGGGTCGACGCGACATGGTCCGCCAGTGCGCGTGGCACGAGATCGGGCGCATCATCACCGATCGCGCACCAACCGGGTGGCATCCGCCGCTGCCCGATGGCCGGTTGGTGATCGCCGCCCGGGAGGCCACGGTGTCCTAAGATGGGCCGCAGGATCCGGCGCGCGGTTGAGAGCGGGATCAGTCCTCCCACTCCGGAACCTGAGACTCGTCCGCCGGATCAAACTCCCTGCGTTGGTGCCGTTGCTTCTCGCGGTCTCCCTGCGGGGTGAATCGGGCGACGGCACGCGCCACCTCCCAGCGCTCGGTGAGATGTTCCGGCAACTCCTCCAGAAAGCGGGAAGGACGTTGGAAGGCCTCTCCGTATCCGGCATTGAGCCGGAGTTCGGGGTAGGTGAGGTAGAGTTCCTCCTTGCATCGGGTGACCCCGACATAGAAGAGGCGCCGTTCCTCCTCGAGAGCCGATTCATCCTCCAGTGAACGGGTGCCAGGGAACATCCCCTCGGTGAGCCATGCCAGGAAGACGGCCTGCCATTCCAGGCCCTTGGCCTGATGGATGCTGGAGAGGCAGACGCGGTCCTCCTCGTCATCGCGCCCGGTGACCTCGCTGGTCTCGGTGCCGCCAAGCAGAGTCAGTTGGGCTAGGAATTCATCCGTCTGCTCAAACTGCTTCGCGTAGTTGGCGAGCGTGTTGAGGTCGTCGCGACGCGCCTCGTAGTTCGCGAACTTCGCCTGCATGTAGTCGTCGTAGAGTCCCGAGGTCACCGCGGTGATCATCTCGGAGGGGGGTGCCGGAACACCCATGGGGGCGAGCTTTGCCAGCGTCCCAATCAGCTGGGACCAGGCTCCGGTCGCCTTGGAGGGGGGCTTGCATCCCTTCTCGAGTCGGGAGAAGTGGCGGCTTCCCTCCAGGAGTTTGGCAGACTGGAGCCAGAGGGTCTCGGCGGTTTTCGACCCGATGCCGGGCAGGAGGCGCGCCATGCGCTTGAAGGCGACCTCGTCGTTCGGGTTGATCGCGAACTTCAGGAAGGCCGCGACATCCTTGATGTGGGCCTGCTCGAAGAAGCGAAGTCCGCTCGTGATCCCGAAGGGAATGCCGCGCCGGGTGAACTCGAGCTGGATCTCCATCGAGTGGTAGTGGGCCCGGTAGAGGACGGCGATCTCGCGGAAGTCGATCCCCTCGTCGTGGAGTTCCAGCACGCGCTGGGCGATGAAGGATGCCTGCTCGTTGTTGGTGGCGAGCGGAACGAGGGCCGGTTTCGTGACCGCGGGCTTGCGGACGGCCCGGAGCTCCTTGGGGAACTGGCGGGGATTGTTCAGGATGGAGGCGTTGGCCAGTTCCAGCACCTGTGGAACGCTGCGGTAGTTGGTCTCGATCCGGTGGATGACGGAGTCGGGGTAGCGCTTGGGGAACTCGAGGATGTTCGCGAAATCGGCTCCGCGCCACGAGTAGATCGACTGGGCGTCGTCACCGACCACCATGATGTGCTTGTGGGATGAAGCCAGTGTGTCGATGAGTCCGGCCTGGAGGCGGTTGGTGTCCTGATACTCGTCGACGAGGATCGCCCGGAAGCGCCTCTGGTAGGTGGCGGCGATCTCGGGACTGGTGAGCAGGAGTTCGTGCGTCTTGGAGAGGAGGTCGTCGAAGTCGAGGGCGTTGACTTCCTTCTTGCGTCCCTCGTAGGCGGTGGCGACCTGCGCGATCTGCTCCTCCAGGTCGATGAAGTAACGGTAGCGGCGGGCCAGCAGGGTGCGGAGAGTCTCGCCCGTGTTGCAGCCGAGACTGATCAGTTCTGCGAGAACCTCGCCCTTGGGGAATCTCTTGTCATTGGTGCGGAATCCGAGGCGCGCCACCACGGACTCGAGGAGTTCCTCCTGATCCTCCCGGTCCATGATGGTGAAGCCCTCGCGGAACCCGACGGCCTCGGGATGGCGGCGTAGGATCCGGTGACCGATCGAGTGGAATGTGCCGCTCCAGAGCCCCTCGGAGGCTCCCGGCAGGAGGTCGTTCACCCGTTCGAGCATTTCGCGGGCGGCCTTGTTGGTGAAGGTCAGCAGGAGGATCTCACCCGGCCTGTATCCCTGCTCGAGGAGCCATGCAACCCGGTAGGTGAGGGTGCGGGTCTTGCCGCTGCCCGCGCCCGCGATCACGAGGTGGGCGCCTGCGGGGGAGGTGACGGCCTCGAGTTGCTGGTCGTTGAGGGATTCCGCGAAATCGATCGCGCTCCCGCTTCCCGGAGAGGGATGGAGCTGGTAGCTCCTGCTCATGAACGGCTCGCGGAACGGCTGCGGTGCTTCCTCTGGGTGGCCTGCTGTTTCTGGGCGCGTGGCCCGGACTTCTTGCGGGAGGCCATGACGGCCGGCGCGGCGCTCTCCTGCGGGAGGCCCAGAGCCCAGCGGAGCATGCGTGCTGAATCGGTGAAGATGCGGTCCTTGCTGCTGCCGAGGATGACGGAGATGACCTCGCGTCCCCCATGGGTGCCGCTGGTGATCAGGCAGTGCCTGCTTTTCTCGGTGTAGCCGGTCTTCATCCCGGTGCAGAACCAGTTTTCCCGCATGGTCTGGTTGGTGTTCCGAAGCATGTGGACCCGGCCGTCGGCATAGCGGAAGGAAAGATACTTTGTTCCCATGATGGGGCGGAGGGTCGGGTCGGCGTAGGCGGCACGGGCGATCCTGGCCATGTCGGCGGCGGTGGAATACTGATCCTCGGCGGGGAGGCCGTTCGGATTGACGAAGTTGGAGGAATCCGCGCCGAGGGAGAGGGCCTTGGCATTCATGGCGGCGGCGAAGGCTTCGAGCGACCCGGAATGATCGCGCCCGAGGGCACGGGCGACATCGTTGGCGCTCTTGACCAGCAGGGCGGAGAGGAGGGTGCCCCGCGGGTAGGAGGTGCCGGGCGTGAGGTGAAGCGTCGTCGGCTCGGCGTTCTCGTCCTCAGGCTCGATGAGGACATCCTTGTCGAGATTCCCTCGCTCCGCCACAAGCAGGGCCGTGAGCAGTTTCTGCGTGCTGCCGACGGGCCGGTGCTCGCGGGCGTTGCGCTCGTAGAGGAGCTCCCCCGTGTTCGCGTCCACCACGGCCACGGAGACCCCCTTCACGTCGGGCGGTGCCGGGGAGGCATGAAGGAGGGAAAGGGAGGAAAGGAAGAGGATGGGAAAGAGTCGGGAAGCGGTCATGTCGGAGAAATCTTCAGGGGGTCGATTTTGAATGAGAGGAACCGAAGCTGGCAAGCTGAGCCTCGACGGCGGGATCGCGCGCGCATCCGAGTTCGAGGGCTCGCTGGTAGTGCCGGCGCCCCAGCTCAATGAGGGGAGGTGTGCGCCTGAGGTAGAGGACGGCGAGGTTGAAGTTCGCGTCGGCGTAACCCGGATCGAGCTCGACGGCCCGGCGTAATTCCTGCTCGGAGGCCTCCGGCCAGCCCTTGCGCCCGGCGGCGATCCCGAGGTAGTTGCGGGCCCTGGGATTGTTCCCGTCGTGGAGCACCGCCTGGGCGAGCGCGGCGAAGGCCTCCTCGTCCCGTTTCCGCTCGAGGCAGTTCATGCCGAACAGGAGCCATGCTGGGGCGTTGGACAGATCGATGCCGAGCGCGTGGCGGAGAAGGAGCTCCGACTCGTCGAGGTTACCGAGCCGGGTCTCCACCGCCGCGAGGCTGACGAGGAGCGGCGGCTGGTTCGGAGCCGAAGCGAGAGCCTGTCGGTAGAGGGATCCGGCCTCCTTGAGATTGCCTGCCGCAAAGGCCTGTTCAGCGCGGAGGGCGAGGGATTTCGCCGCCTCGGGCATCGGGAGTGGGGTGCCAGTCCGCCCATCCGAGGGTGCGGCCGCGATCATCGCGGGGAATGCAATCGTCATGGCTGCGGGGATCACCCGGAATCCCGCCGGGATCATGGGGTGGTCGAAAGTTCGATCGAGCGTTGGCGGGCCGCCCTCACGGCGCTGCGGACGGTGAGCGGGAAGCCGGCCTCCTCAAGGGCGCCGAGTCCCGCCGCCGTTGTCCCGCCGGGGCTCGTGATCTCGGCGCGGAGGGCGAGTGGGGATTCGCCCGTTTCCAGGACGAGCGCCGCCGCGGCGGCCAAGGCACCCGCGGCGAGGTTTTTGGCCGTGACGGGATCAAGGCCCCCGTCGACGCCTCCCTGCGCAAGGGCTTCCAGCATCAGCAGCGCGAAGGCGGGTCCGCTGCCGCTGACGGCGGTGACGGTGTCGAGATCCTTTTCGCCCACCTCCAGCACCGCGCCCACGGAGGAGAAGATCCGGCGGGCCAGGTCGAGATCCGCCGGAGTGGCCGAGTCATCGGGCGCGATCGCCGTCACTCCCTTGCGCAGCCGCACGGCGGTGTTCGGCATGACCCGGATGATCCGGGCGCCCCCTCGGGCCGCCTGATGCAGATCGCGGGAGTGGATACCGGCGACGATCGAGACGAGGAGCTTTCCGGAGAGTTCCCCGGCGACCCCGGAAACCACCTCGAGGGCCTGGGAGGGTTTCACGCAGAGGAAGACGGTCGTGGCATCGCGTAGGGCCTCCTGGTTGGAAGATGCGGAACGCACCCCCAGGAGCTCCGCGCTCCTGCGGGCCGATTCGGGGGTCTTGGAGGAAATCACGACATCGTCGACGCGGGTCTCGCCGGAGGCGATCATCCCGCGGATCAGCGCACTCCCCATTTTTCCACCACCCAGGACGGCATGCTTCATGCGGAAACCCTACGGAAAGGCCGGTTGAACCGCAACGAGACTGTTGCTGAAAGAACCGGCCTCAACCGGGGAGGGGATCCACCGGCGGGAACAGGGAGGGGAAAGGGAAGGTGGTTTTCCTTCTTGCCAAGCATTGGCCCCCCCGGCATTCTACCCGACCACTTCAGAGTAATCTTCGGACCACTTTCCTGACATGAGCATCCTTAACACCATCGAAAAAGAGCAGTTCAAAACCGACATCGTCCCGTTCGAGGTCGGAGATTCCATCCGCGTCCACACACGAGTCATCGAGGGTGAAAAGGAGCGTATCCAGATCTATGCCGGCATCGTCATCGGTCGCAAGGGCACCGGCATCAATGCCAACTTCACCGTGCGCCGCGTCAGCTACGGCGAGGGTGTCGAGCGTGTCTTCCCACTTCACTCACCCCGGATCGCCAAGGTTGAGGTCGAGAAGCGCGGTTCGGTCCGCCGTTCCAAGCTGAACTATCTCCGCGACCGGAAGGGCAAGGCCGCCGTCACCGTGAAGGAGAAGGCGCAGGAACTCGCCTAAAGCGATTTAGGCAAGTTTTTACAACCCGCCCGATGACGAACAAGCGTCTCGGGAAGAATTTCAAGAAGGGCCTCCGGACTAAATCCGGGGGCCCTTCCCTTTTTCATGAGGAGGAGTTGCACGCCCGGGGGATTCGACCCGTTGCGGGTGTCGACGAGGCCGGTCGCGGTCCGCTGGCCGGTCCCGTGGTCGCCGCCGCCGTCATCCTGCCCGATGGCTTTGAGCTGGAGGGCCTTGATGACTCCAAGCGGCTGACTCACGAGCAGCGGGAGGGATTGTATGTCCGGTTAACAGAAGATGCATCTGTGTTTTTTGCGATAGCTGAGGGAACTTCAGAGGAAATCGGACAACTTAACATCCTGAGGGCCACCCATCTTGCCATGAAGCGTTCGCTGGATGGCCTGAAGGAAAACGGACATTCTCCCGCCCACGCCCTGGTGGATGGCCTTCCCGTGAAGGGGTTGCCCGTGGAACAGACGGCGCTGGTTGGCGGGGATGGGTTGAGCCTGAGCATCGCCGCGGCAAGCATTCTGGCCAAGGTCACCCGGGACAGGATCATGGATGAGCTCGACCGGGAATTTCCCCAGTACGGATTCGCCCGTCATCGGGGCTATGCCACGGCCGACCATCTCGCTATGCTTCGCGAGCATGGACCTTGCCCGCATCATCGACTCGGTTTTGCGCCGGTCGACCAGCCCGCCTTCGACTTCTGAAAGTCACATCGCCCTGGGCACGTGGGGTGAGGAGGAGGCGTCGCGCCATCTGAAACGGCTCGGTTGGAAGATTCTGCGCAGGAACTTCCGGGCGCCGGGGGGAGGAGAGGTCGATCTCGTCTGCCGTGACCGTGACACGCTTGTCTTTGCCGAGGTGAAGACCCGCCGATCCGAAGAACTGGGCCGCCCGCTCGATGCCGTGGACAGGAAGAAACAGGAACTTATCCGCCGGGGAGCGCTTTACTGGCTCCGACTCCTCGAGATGCCCGACATCACCTTCCGCTTCGATGTGGTCGAGGTGTTGGCGACCGATCCCGTGGAGATCAGGGTGATCGAATCGGCATTCACTCTCCCGGATCCGATCAGATACTAGGGGAGCACTGATTAACCCGGATTGCGCAATAGAGCGGTGTTGACAGGTTTGAGCGGTTCACCCGGATGGTGAGTCCCTGGAAGGGTTAAAAGCGTTACACCGTTAAAAGGTTAGGCTCTCCGCTATTTTGAGTGGGTTCTCAGAGGTCGTAGTCATAGACCCCTTCCTCTTGTGGA
>JBIIGI010000117.1:0-3228 GCA_044236545.1 Chthoniobacterales bacterium | reverse complement strand
CCTTGGAATCCCATCTCCTCCCTCAGGAGTTTCGTGGTGACGGCTGGAGAGAGGGATGCGGGCATGCCGGAGGGATCGAGTTCCTTGAAGGCGATGTGACCGATCATCATGCTGTCGACGGGATTCTTCCCGGTGCAAAAGCGGCGGAAGACTTTCAGTTCGTGGGCCTCCAGTTCGGTGCGGGGGCGGGGGAGGGCTGAGAGTTCGTGGTGGGGGTCGCTGGAGGCGCAGGAGTAGCCGGGGAAGTGCTTGCCGCAGGAGAGGACTCCGGTGGATCGCAGGGCTTCGTTGAAGACGCCCGCCATTTCGATGACCTGATCTGCGGTGGTTCCGTAGCAGCGTCCGCGCAGCGAGTTGTCGGCCTCGTCGTCGAAGGCGATGTCGAGGACGGGGCAGAGGTCGAGGTTGAATCCGAAGATCCGCAGCAGATGCCCCGTCAGCTCTCCGTGGCAGGCGATGAGTTCCAGATCCCCCTTGTCGCGGAGTTGGCGGGCGTTGGGAGGCTCGTTCCCCAGGAGTTTGAGGCGGGAGACGCGTCCACCCTCCTGGTCGATCGTGATGATCGGCTCGATGTCGCTGAGTTCGCGGAGTCTGTCGGTCAGGGCGCGAAGCTGGGCAGGGGTCTGGATGTTGCGTCCGAAGAGGATGAAGCCTCCTGGTTGGATGCGCCTGACGAAGTCTGCATAGGCCTCGTCAATCTCGTAACCGGGGACACCTAGGAGCAGAAGTTGACCGTGGGAGGGGCTTTTCATAGGTTACAGAGAAACAGATCCCCTTCCTCCTGACGAAATGATTCTTCCCATGCGCCGCGTTCTTCCCTTCCTGCTTCTTCTCACGATGGTCTTGGTCCTCCCAGCACATGCCTTGGAACTAGGCATCGATGTCCTGCAGAAGAACAACTTCGATCTGCTGCGCGGCAAGCGGGTGGGGCTGGTGACCAACCAGACTGGGGTGAACTCGGCTGGCGAGAAGACACGACTCATTCTCAAAAAGCATGTCAACCTGGTCGCCCTCTACACCCCGGAGCACGGGCTTGACGGGACGGAAAAGGCGGGAGTGGAGATCCGCTCGCGGAAGGATGCCCTCACAGGCCTGACCGCCTGGTCGCTCTATGGCGACACGCGGAAGCCGACACCGCAGATGCTCGCGGGGATCGATGTGCTGGTCTTCGACATGCAGGATATCGGTTGCCGCAGCTACACCTACATCAGCACGATGGGCAAGTGCCTGCAGGCGTGCGCCGAGCAGGGGAAGGAATTTGTCATCCTGGATCGTCCCAATCCCCTAGGCGGCAACCGGGTCGAGGGCATGGGGATCGAACCGAAGTGGATTTCCTTCGTGGGGCAGTTCCCGATTCCCTATGTCCACGGCATGACGATGGGCGAGCTCGCCCTGATGGCCAATGCCAAGGGATGGATGGGTCCCAAGGCGCATCTCCAGGTCGTGAAGATGCGTGGATGGACACGCCCGATGACCTGGCCGATGACCGGTCTGCGCTGGGTGCCGACATCGCCGAATATCCCTCTGGCCATGTCCCCGAACTACTACGTCATCACGGGTGTGGTGGGCGGTCTGGCCGGGGGACTGGATCTCGGGCTCTTTTCACCGCGTGCCTTCCAGATCCTTGGCGCCAGTTGGATCAAGCCTCAGTTGACCTCCTATCTCCGAGCCAAGTGCTCCGGAATCGGAGTGGATCCCGTTTCGACACCCTCCGGTCCCGGGGTCCTCTTCCATACCAATCCCGACGGTGGAGGCGATCTCTGCGCCGCGGCTCTCTACACCCTTGCCGAGTGCAACAGGCTGTCGCACGGCCTGATCTTCACAAAGGCCAATGCCGGAATGATGAACCTTTTTTACAAGGTCTACGGCAGCGACTCGATCCGTCGGGATCTGGCCACCAAGAGACCGGAGCAGATCGTGGCCTCGTGGCAGCCTTTCCTCTCCCGCTTCCGCGCGGAGAGACAGCCGTATCTGCTTTATTAGCGGTTTAGGCTGAAGACTGAAGGCTGATAGGAACAATCAGAAGGGACAGAACCCGATTCAAACTGCATGAATGCAAAGAGAATCCCCGGTCATGTGGAGCGGGTGGGGCTCTTTGGAGGAACCTTTGATCCCGTTCATCTCGGCCATCTGATTCTGGCCGAGGCGGCGCTCGAGGAACTCGATCTCGACAGGATCATCTTCATTCCGGCCGGAGTTTCCCCGTTCAAGCAGGATCGCCCTCCCGGAGCTACCCCGGAAGCCCGTCTAGCGATGCTTCGCTCCGCCACGGCGGATGAGCCGCGATTCTCCGTGGATGACCGTGAACTCCGCCGGAACGGCCCCTCCTACACGATCGAGACTGTCCGTTCCCTGCTTGGCGATCATCCCGGGGTCCGCTTTCTCTTCCTGATCGGGGCTGACAATCTCCCCGATCTCCCCAAGTGGCACGAGATCGGTGAGTTGATGAATCTTGTCGATTTCGCAGTGCTCGACCGGGGTGAGGGGAGCGATGCCGTGGCTGGTTGTGGCTTCCCCGTCGTGCGCCGTCGGATTGATCTCTCCTCGACAGAGATCAGGGATCGTGCCGCACGGGGGCTTTCCATTCGCTTTATGGTTCCCGAGCAGGTATATGAATTGATCATGACTCAGGCTCCCTACCGCCCCGTTTCCTCACATGGCCACCTCTAAGTCCGCCTCCTCACCCAAAGCCGGCTCCAAAGCCACCTCTGCTAAGGCGAAGCCCGTCAAGAAGGCCGCGGTCGTCGCAATCGATCCCGAGGAGTCATTGGCCCGTCTCTGCGCGGAGGGTGCCCTCGACAAGAAGGCCGAGGATGTCGTGATCCTCGACATGCGCGGGATTTCAAGCTTCACCGATTTCTTCGTGATCGCCTCGGGAACTTCGGAGCCCCAGCTCAAAGCGATTGCCGGATCGATCCGCGAGAAAGTCCGCGAGGCCACCGGCCAGCGTCCGACCGCCGAGGATGGATTCCCTGCGAGCCAATGGGTCATCATCGATTACGGGAGCGTGATCGTTCACATCTTCCACACCCAGAAGCGCGGTCTCTACGGAATCGAGGATCTCTGGAACGATGCGAAACGCATCGAAATCGAGGGATAGGATCCTGTTGTGGGGCTCGGGTCTCAGGTTTCAGGTTTGACGGCACTTTGCTCCCGCAAAGCCGTGCCGCCCCGTTGGGGCTACGACTGCGTCGTAGTCTACCGCGCCGCTTCCCAGCGGCTTGGTTC
>JBIIGI010000073.1:0-12360 GCA_044236545.1 Chthoniobacterales bacterium | reverse complement strand
CGGGAGGAGCCACCGTGCAGGAGTGTCTTGCCGCCGCCACGCCGCTGGTCATGAGTCAGGTGATCCCGGGACAGGAGGAGGGAAATGCGGAACTCCTCTCCTCCACCGACTGCGGTTGCACGGCCACGACCCCTCATGCCGTCGCATCGGCGGTGCGGCATGCCTTCTCACACGGAGCCGCCGTCTGGAAAACCTGGGAGGCGAATGCTTGGAAGACCGGAAAACCCGACGGGGCTGCGGAGGGAGCCAGGATCCTGCTTCGGGAAGCCGGGGCGGGTGCGGCTTAAAACCTAAAATTGCATTGGGATCACGGAATTGAGAGAGGTTAAAAGGGTTAGAACGTTACAGAGTTAAAATGATTACCGCGAGAGCCCAAGCTCTGGAGTCACGAAGGAAACATCCGTAGCATCGAAGCGAAGTACCGAGCAGAGACATGAATAAAAAAGGCAGTTTCAGCACCTTGTAACCCTTTTAACGTTTGAATTTTTTAACTCCCTGAAGGTGGATCCAGAACCCCTGAACCTGAATTCGAGAAGGCGCCATCAAGAAGTTTGCTGATCATGGCTCGGCTCGGAGAGCGGAATGACTGCCTGCTGTCAGCACGTTGTAACGTTTCAACAGTTGACGCCACTTGCCTCCCGGCAAGCGGTGGCGCCCTTACGGGTCACGACTGCGCGTGATCTACCGCGCATGTTCCAGCATGCTTGGTTCAACGTTTTTAACTCCCTGAGGTGCCACCATCCGGGTGAACCATCCAGGCCTGTCGCCGCCTCCCTATCGCATAATCCGGGTTAACCGCTCAACCACCTCGGAAAATCACAGCGAGAGGGTGTGATAATCCTCGCACTGGTAAATCCGGATCGTCACTGGACGGCCATTCCACGTGAGAGGGACTTCCTTGAGCAGGCCGACGGCGCCGAAAGCCCCGGTGATCGTTTGCGGCAGTTCTTCCCTGGTCTCGGTGGTGATGTAGAGGGCGTTTCGCCCAAGAAAGGGACTGGCTGACTTCTCCTCGGTGTAGAGTGCGTCGACCACGCCCGCAGCCACGGCGTCGGGATAGGAGGGCCAGAGTGAGAAGGAACTGTTGAGACTCGGTGATTCGGCGGCAAAGACGGAGGGGGCGCCCGGTCGCTCCGGGTAATCCACCGTGATTTTGGAACCGAGCAGCGCGGCCAACCCTGGCGTGGAGGCGATCAGGAAGGATTGTTCACCCTTGGCATCGGGACGCCCCCTGCGCAGGGAGAGAATCTCCCCCTCAAGGTCACCGATTCCCTGCACCCCGAGCGGCGAGGGAAGACCGGAATGAATGACCGAGGGGAATACCAGCATCACGCCGCTTCCCAACGCCATCACCGCTCCAAAGAGCATGACGGCGACAGCCCATCCGCGCGCGACATAAGCCAGACGCACAAGAAACGGGGTGATCACGCCGCAAAGAGCGACAAGGAGTCCGAGCGACAGGGAGCGGGAACCGATCGTGATGACATCGAATCCGGCGGCGACACTGCTCCAACCCACCCAGTCGTGACGGGCATTCCAACCCAAGGGAGCGATCCAGCCGATCAGGAGAAGGCCGAACGCGGCAACCAATCCCTTCCAGGGAAAAGCCTTCCCTCCCTCATTCAGAAAGCGGAACGCCACGGCAACCGGCAGCAACCAGCCGACCGGTTGCCAGAAGAGGGTGCTCACGGCCAGGGTGCCGCCAAAGAGAGCCCATGCCCCGATGCCAGATGCTCCCCGGGCGAGGGCCGCATGCCATCCCGCCACCACGGAAAGCAGGAGAAGTGTGGCCGTGATCATGGCTCCATTCATGACGAGTGAGGCCAAGGTAACCGGAGGAAGCAGATTCACCCCGAGCACGGCCCACATGGCCACGGCGTGACGATGGGGCGCCACGCGACGCCCGATCCACCAGACGGTCCAGGAGAGAGGAAGGAGAGCCAGCGGCGAAACCCAGCGGAGCGCCGCGACCCCGGAGACCCCAAACGCCTTGAGAAGCGCCAACAGCAGCGGCGTGCCGGCAGCCCCCTCGATGTAGGCGCCGGCGGGATGAGCCGCGCAGAGGGAGAGGAAGGCCTCGTTCTCGTTGAAGGCACCGCCGGTGGCCACCGAGATGCGAAGCGCCGTCAGGGCCGCGACCGCTCCGATGAGCATCGCCGTCCGACTTGCACCGACGGGCTGCGTCTTGCTGTTTTTTCCTTTCATGGAATGAGTTCGGGATGGGCCTCGGCAAGGCGGGGCAGGAGATTCGGCCCGAGGCGTCGCCAGAGGACCTGCAGCAGGCGGGTGGCGATCCAGCCTCCGGCAATTCCGAGAAGCATTCCCGCCACCACATCAAGGGGCCAGTGCGAGCCCGTGTAGATGCGCGAGTAGGCGATCAGGAGAGCCACCGGCAGGTAGAGCCATCCCCGACGGGGAAAGAAGAGCAGCAGCACGGTCGCCACCGCCATGTTGTTGGCGGCATGGCCCGAGGGGAAAGATCGGCCGGTTGCAGGCATCTCCCCGGTCAGCATTCCGGGGACCTCTGGCCGCTCGGTGCCGTTGGGGAAGGTCACGGGCGGCTCGGAAACAACACCGGCGATCCTGGGCAATCCGGCGGGCGCCTTCCCCAACCTGACAATGCGGACACCCGGTTCCACCTGGCTAGGCCGGGGACGGCCGACTGCATGCTTCAGCAGATTCACCCCGACGCCGTCACTCAGACCGACCGCAAGTCCGGCGGCAAGCATGGCGGCACGGAAGCGGAAGTTCCCGAAAACCAGTCCCAGCACGAGAAGGAGCAGCAGCCACGGAGCCCAGGCCCCAAAATCGGCGACAAAGGCAAGGAGCCGGTCGGCCCAGGGGGAAGTCCACTCCCGGTTGATAAGGATCTGGAAGTGTTGGTCCATGGGGGGATTCTGGAAGTTAAAAGGCATCATGAAGAAGGAAAAAATCGGGGAGAAAGATGGAACTCTGCCGTAAACGGAAAATCGGGGCTCTTCTACTGGGGAAGAAGCAGTTGCCAAAGACATTCATGAGTTGGCTTGCCTGGCCGTTGCTTTGCAGCCGTTGCATCTGAGTTCCATAGTAAAATTCAAAGGGCGGCGGGTTGTCAGCACCCTTTGTACTCCCTAAGCTCTTCGGGATGTCCGCAGATGGCACCAATGGCACTATTGCCTCTACGACCAAGCGCCCGCTTTCAAGGGCAGGCATGATCGCGGAGCGCCAGCGCCGTTCACCCGTCTGGCGGCTGATCCATCTGCTGGGATCGCTCAAGCTGGCTCTGCTCCTTCTGGCCACGATCGCCATCGCCTGTGCCGCGGCCACCTTCACGGAGTCGCGTTTCGATGCCTCGGTGGCGCGTGCATGGATCTACAAGGCCCCGTGGTTCATCGCCTGGCTGGGACTCCTCTGTGTCAACCTCTTCGCCGTCACGCTCACCCGCTGGCCCTGGCAGAAAAAGCACACCGGATTCATCACCACCCACTACGGCATCATCCTGCTGCTGATCGGGGCGGTCATCGGCTCCAAATTCGGCTTCGAGGGAAACGTCACGCTCCGCACCGACGGCCAGCCCCAGCGCAGGATCATCACGGACCGGAGCTGCCTCCAGGTGGAAAGTCCCGCCGACAGTTATCTCTACCTTCTCCCGCTCGATACACGGTTCCTTCATGTCACGGAGAACTCGCCGAAGCTCCTCCCCGTTCCCGGAACGTCGCTCCAGATCGTGATTGATGCCGTCTCCGAGCATCTCGTTCCGGAACCACGGCTTGCTCCGGGGAATGGCCGCAACTCTGGCACAGCGCTGCTCCTCGGATTCTCCAGCGGCATGATGCGCCAGTCGCTCCGCGTGGCCCTTGGCACGGGGGAAGGCTCCCCACGCAGCCATGAGTTCTTCGGCCGCGCCGATATCACCTTCTCCGAGGGAACGACCTCCGCTCCATCCCATGATCCGGCGGGAAAAAAACCATGGCTCCACCTGCTTCCAGGAAAGGAACCCGGAACCATGCTCTACCGCATCGGGAGAGGCGTCGCCGTGACATCCTCCGGCGTCCTGAAATCTGGGGAGGAACTCCCCCTGGGATGGGCCGACTGGCGCCTCCAACTTCTGGAAATCGCTCCGGGGAAAACGATCGTGACCAGCCCGACACCCGCTCAGGAGGGGGGCGTCCCGGGATTCCATGCCTGCTTGATGAGCCCGGATGGAACGAAGGGTGCCTCCGCATGGGTCGCCTCGGGCGAGGTGGCGCCCCTGACCATCGGGAACGATCTCGTCCGCCTCGGTTACGGGCTGGAACTCAAGCCGATCCCCTTCTCCATCGCGCTGACCGACTTCCGGATTCCGCGCGACGAGGGGACGGAAACCCCCTCCGATTTCCGGGCTTCCGTTCTCTTTAAAAACCTGAAGACCGGTGAGGAGAAGGAGGGTCAGATCCGGATGAACCATCCCGCCTCCTACCCCGGAGGGATCCTCGCCAATACCACGGGGTTCAACTACAAGTTCTCCCAAGCGGAGTGGAATCCTCAGGATCTCAAGGAGACCACGCTTCAGGTTCTCTATGATCCCGGTTGGTTCCTTAAATGGACGGGCTCGCTCGCCATCTGCCTCGGGATCTTCATGATGTTCTATCTCCGTCCACGCGCATGAACACACTCCGCATCACTCTCTGGCTCCCGTTGCTTGCCTTCACGGCCACGATCGCCTCGGCTTGCGCATCCGTGTCACCCACGGCTCTTGAGTCGCTGGTAATCCAGGAGGGGGGGCGCAGGAAGCCGTATCTCGTCTTTGCGGAGGAGACGCTGCGATCGCTCTCCGGAAAAACCCGACTGGCTCAGGATGGCAACCGGATGGATGCGATGGAGATCATCACCTCGATCTGGATGGATCCCTCGGCCGACTGGCAATCCAGGGAGTTGATCCTTGTCTCCAACAGGCCGCTCAAACAGCAACTCGGACTCGATCCCGCGCGAAAACTCTTCAGCTGGAAGGAACTCGCCGGCAATCCGGAGTTGGGCAGGGAGATTACCGCGGCCGCAGAGACCCGCCGTCGCGATCCCCGTGCCAAGTTGGTCGGCCTGCAGAAAGAGGCCTCCGATGTGGGTCTCCGGATGGGACTCCTCGAGAGCCTGCTGGCCGGAGGCTCCTTCCGCGTCATCCCTCCCCTCTCCGGCACCGACTGGCAGGCCCCCTCGGGCGATGAGATGCCGCTGGAAGATTTGCGCAACGCATGGAACGGAAAGTCCCAGCCTCACTTCGACCGGATCGTGCAGGACTTCATCGATCTGGTGGCGCGCACGGGATCCTCTCCCCCACCATGGAAGATCCGCCTTGAGGTTGCCTACCAGAAAGCCCACCCCTTCCGCTGGGCCTGGATCCTTTACGCCGCGGCCGGCATTGTCCTTCTGATCTCACGGAACAGTTGGGAAAAACGCGGCTATCAGGCGGCATGGGTTCTGGCTGGGAGCGGCTTCCTGCTTCAGGCGGCGGGACTGCTCTCCCGCGTCCTGATTGCCGGACGACCCCCGGTCACCAACATGTATGAGTCGGTGATCTGGGTCGCCTTCGGGACGATCCTCCTCGCCCTGATCTTTGAGGCGGTCTACCGGGCGGGCGCCTTCCTGCTCGGGGCGATTCCCGTCGCCGTGGCCTCGCTGATCCTGGCCGACAGCCAACCGATGATCCTTGATCGCTCGATCCACCCCCTCACACCTGTCCTGAGGGACAATTTCTGGCTGACCACCCATGTCCTCTCGATCACGCTCAGCTACGCCGCCTTTGCCCTGGCCCTAGGAGTGGCCCATGTCATCCTCGGGCGCATCATCGCGGGAAGGGATCCCTCGGAAAGACTCTACACATACCTCTACAAGACCCTTCAGGTAGGCGTCCTTCTCCTCGCGGCTGGCACGATTCTCGGCGGAGTCTGGGCCAACTACTCGTGGGGACGCTTCTGGGACTGGGATCCCAAGGAAACCTGGGCCCTGATTGCCCTGATCGGCTATCTCTTCCTCCTGCATGGCCGCCTGAGCGGGATGTGGGGCGGGTTCGGATTGGCCGTCGGAGCGGTGCTCGCCTTCATGGGTGTGCTGATGGCCTGGTATGGAGTGAACTTCGTCCTGGGTGCAGGACTCCACAGTTACGGATTCGGCACGGGAGGATTCCCCCTGGTGGCGGCCTTTGTAGCGTTTGAAGTGCTCTTTGTGGCAGTCGCATTCCTAAGGAATGCAGGGAAAAGACTGAAGGCTGAAGGCTGAAGGGCCGCCCCCAAAGGGCTCGCCCCGTTGGAGCGAAAGTTCTGATCGGCAGGATCACTTCGACTCCCCATCTCCCATCTCCCATCTCCCATCTCCCATCTCCCATCAGCCTTCTTTCTACTGAAAACCGACTGAGGGGGAGGCCCTCACCCCTGCGGAAGAACCGTTCAGGGGAACCGAGGAACTGCTGGGACGGATCGAGGAATTGAGCGTCTGGGAACTCTTGGCGTTATTGCGGTCACGCTCGTAGAGATTCGCACCCTTGCGCTTCAGCACAAAGGTGTTGTTGTCCCCGTAGAATTTCCAAGGACCGTCCGGCACGCTGCCCGCCTCGACGAACTTCCAGTCACAATAATCGTTTTTGCCCATCCCGAGGTAGTCGCGGACGGCGGGTGATATGTCGAGACCGGCCCCGCGGTTCAGGTTGGGCCTGGGGCGCTCGTTTCCGAACACATACTGGTGGTGGTCCGTTCGGAAGGGGCCGCAATCCTCCCACTGTGCGAAGCAGGTTTTCCCCCCATGGTGGATGGCAAGCCAGCGTCCCTTGAGAACGGTCTTGCCCGGCTTCTCAAAGCAGTCGCGGAACCATGGGATGACGCCCTTGGCCTCCGGCTTGGTGTTTCCACGGGAAACATCACAGTAGGGTAGCGCGATGTAGAAGGGATTCTGACGGGGAGTGAACCCGATCGGGATGAAGTTCCGGCGTCGCGAGGGTTCGGGATTGTCGTAGCCACCGTAGTTGCGGGACCAGTTGGCGTCCCAGGCACTGCGGTTGTTGGGTACGGGATTACGGGCCGTCGGTCGCTCCCCTACCCAGAAAACGGTCGTCATGATATTGCGATGCCAGGGGTATTTTCCAAAACCTACGACGGGGGCCGCCGGGACGATGACGGCAGGTGGCCTGGTGCGCTGGATGGCCCTTTCCCTGATCTGCACGGCCATCCGCTCAAAGTCAGAGGTGGTCATGACCCCGGAATCCGAGGAAAGCCGGGACTTCACCGAGTCGACAACATCCGAAATGGAGGCTTCTGCCACTCCGGACAGGGCGAGGAGCAGAAACAGCACCAATCCGGAAAACAGGGATCGCTGGGAAAAATCCATGAATCAATAACCCTAGGGCAGGATGAGGTCGGGGCAAGGGGAAACGCCCCTCCAAAATCGGTCGGGCTGAAGGTGAAAGGGGCCGGCTTTTTCCGGACCCCTCGTGATTTGATGATCCGACCGGTCGGTCCGCCTCGGTGGGGCCGCTCGCGGGGTTGGATTTTTCAGGCCGTGTAGGTGGTCGAGGCGGTGGTTCCTCCGTGACCGGTCCAGTTCGTGTGGAAGAATTCCCCCTCGGGCTTGTCGGTACGCTCGTAGGTGTGGGCGCCGAAGAAGTCGCGCTGAGCCTGCAGGAGGTTCGCCGGGAGGACCGCGCTGCGATAGCTGTCGTAGTATCCGAGGCTGGCGGTGAAGGCGGGGGCCGCCACGCCGCGCTCGACGGCGGCCACGATGGCACGGCGCCATCCGGCCTGCGACTTGGCAAACACTTCGGTGAAGAACGGGGCGAGCATGAGGTTCTCGAGGTTCGGATTGGCCTCGTAGGCTTCCTTGATCCGGTTCAGGAAGGCTGCACGGATGATGCAACCGCCGCGCCAGATCGTGGCGA
Organism: Chthoniobacterales bacterium; assembly: GCA_044236545.1. Taxonomy (GTDB): domain Bacteria; phylum Verrucomicrobiota; class Verrucomicrobiia; order Chthoniobacterales; family UBA6821; genus UBA6821. The sequence goes on along the minus strand of JBIIGI010000073.1, from coordinate 4,481 downwards.
TGTCGCCGAAGTTGAGGTTCCAGCCGTAGAACTTGCTGGCTGTGCCGAGGAGATCGAGGCCCTGGGCGTAGCTAACGATCTTGCTGGCGTAGAGGGCGTCGCGGACGTCGTTGATGAACTGCTGACGGTCGCCGGTGAAGACGGGGGCGTTCCATGCAGGCAGGATGCCGCTCGCGGTGACGCGCTTGGCCTTCATCGAGGAAAGGATACGGGCCTCGACAGCGGCATTGACGGTGGAGAGGACGACGCCGTGCTCGACGGCGTTGCCGACGGTCCACTTGCCGGTTCCCTTCTGGCCGGCCTTGTCGAGGATGAGATCGACGAGAGGCTTGCCGGTCTCTTCGTCCTTCTTGGTGAAGATCTGCTCGGTGATGTCGATGAGGTAGCTGTTGAGCTCGCCCTTGTTCCACTCGGCGAAGATCTTGTGAAACTCCTCAACGGTCGGGTTGATGGCCGCCTTCAGGATGGCGTAGGCCTCGCAGATGAGCTGCATGTCGCCGTATTCGATGCCATTGTGGACCATCTTGACGTAGTGACCGGCACCATCGGGGCCCATGTGGCGGCAGCAGGGCTCGCCATCAACAAGAGCGGCGATCTTGCGGAAGATCGGGCCGACGGACTTCCAGGACTCCTCCGAGCCCCCGGGCATGATCGAGGGGCCGTTGAGCGCGCCCTCCTCGCCGCCGGAGACGCCGGCACCGACGTAGTGGAGACCCTTTTCCTTGAGGGCCTTTTCGCGGCGCTGGGTGTCGGTCCAGAGGCTGTTGCCACCGTCGATGATGATGTCTCCCTTCTCGAGCAGGGGAACGAGCTGGTCGATAACCGCGTCCACAGGGGCGCCGGCCTTCACCATGATCATGGCCTTGCGCGGGCGGGCGAGCGATCCGACGAACTCCTCCAAGGTCTTGGTCGGGACGATGTTCTTACCCTTGGCACGGCTCTCGGCGAACTTCTCGGTCACGGCCGCGGTGCGGTTGAAGACACTGACGGAGAATCCCTTGCTCTCCATGTTGAGGACGAGGTTCTCGCCCATGACGGCGAGGCCGATGAGGCCGATATCACTTTGGTTGATGCTCATAATGGTAAGAATTCGATTGGTAAAAGAGCCGTCCATCCTATCGCCCACTGGATGGGCTGGCAATCGCGTAGTGGCAACACTCCCCAACGCGAGGCGGATGTCACTTCAGCAGGAAACGGTTTTTCCAGAGGTAGGCGAGGCCCGAGTAGATGGTCAGCACGACGGTGATCCCGATGAGGATGGGACCGACCCGCTGACCAAGGAAGAGGAGCCAGCGCGTCTCGTCGCCAAAGCAGTCTCCAGCCGCCAGCAGGATCAGGAAAAAGAGGATGGTGATCAACTGCCAGGCGGTCTTGTGCTTACCGAGATGATCGGCCGGGAGGATGACTCCCTGACCGGCGGCAAGCTGGCGGAGGCCGGTGATGAGGAACTCCCTGGTGATGATGACGATGACGGCCCAGGCGGGGATGCCGACGTGATACTCCTTGGTGTTGATGAGGCAGACCAACGCGGAAGCCACCAGCACCTTGTCGGCAAGCGGATCCATCAGCTTCCCGAAATTGGTCATCTGGTTGAGCTTCCTGGCCAGATAGCCATCGAGCCAGTCAGTCGCCGAGGCGATCACAAAAAGCGCCAACGCGGCCACATCACCCCAGTGGGTGTCCGTGGAGAGGAAGGCGACGAAGAACGCCGTCAGGACAAGCCTGCCCAGGGTGAGTTTGTTGGGAAGATTCATGCTGACGTTACCCTATTCCCTGGCGGGATCCTCATCCTCAATCTCCTGACGCAGGGGCCTTGAGAGCAGGGGGCGGACGAATCCGTAAATCAGGAAGAGAACGAAGAGGACTGCCGGCATCCACTCGTAGTTGAGCCCCGCGAAGGCCAGCACGACGATGATGAGCAGGAAGCGCGGGAGGGAGCGCTGGGAGCGCATGTTCAGCCCCTTGAAGCTCGGGTAGCGAACCTTGCTGAACATCATGAAGGAGAGGAAGAGCAGGAGCGCTGGGAGGGCGAACTTCCAGCGCCCGATCGTCCGCTCCCCCTCCTCGAGCCAGAGCATGAAGAGCGTCAGCGAGGCAATCAGTCCGGCGGCGGCAGGGATGGGAAAACCGACGAATTCCTTGGAATGCTCCCTCGCCTCCTGCGGTTCATGAACCGAGGAAGCAATGCAGTTAAAGCGGGCAAGTCGGAGGGTGCCGCAGAGCAGATAGACAAAGGCGATGACCCACCCGGTCTTGTGAAAGTCCTTGAGGACGATCTGCCAAACCATCAGGGCCGGCGCCAGGCCGAAGGAAACCACATCGGCCAGCGAGTCGAACTCACGCCCGAAGGGACTCTCGTATCCCCCGAGACGCGCCACGCGGCCATCGAGCAGATCGAAGACGCACGCTCCGAGAATAAATGCCAGAGCCGTGTGGTAGGAATGAATCGCGGATTCGCCGCCGTTGTTCAGCAGCGCACCCTCAATGATCTTCAGGACAGCCGCGAAACCGCAGAAGAGATTCCCCGCCGTCATCAGGTTCGGCAAAAGGTAGATTTTCGGCTCGTGGGGGCTGGTCATCGGGGATGGGAACTGGGAGATGGAAGATGGGAGATTGGGAAGGAAATCAGGATGCCATTTTGGCGATCGCGGTCTCGCCGCCCTTCACCTTATCTCCCGTGGAGACAAGGATCTCGGAATCAAGCGGGAGGTAGAGATCTGTGCGGGATCCGAATCGGATCATCCCGAAGCGCTCGCCCCGTTCCATGTGCTCCCCGAGTTGCGCCCAGGGAACGATCCGGCGTGCGATGGCACCGGTGATCTGTTTGACGCCCACCGCGCGCGATTGCTCCTCCCTCGAACCGAAGACCCAGAAAAGACTCTCGTTCAGGATCGATGCCTCAGGCTTGCGGGCATCAAGGTAGAGGCCGCCGCGCCCCTCGGTGAAGAGAACCTCCCCGGCGATCGGGGTGCGGTTCACATGGACATCGAAGACGGAGAGGAAAATGGAAACACGCTTCATCCTGCGCTTGAAGAACTGATCCTCCACCACCTCGTCAACGAGAGTGACGGTTCCATCGGCCGGTGAGACTGCGAGAGCCGGATCCGCGGGCGGCGTCCGATCCGGTTCGCGGAAAAACCAGAGGCAGAAAAGCATCAGCCCTCCGAAAAGCAACGTCAGGATCAGGATGTGGAAAGCGGCTCCCAGGATGGCTCCGGCGATCAGGATCAGGAAAATCCACCGCCCCTCATGCATTGCTCTGGCTGGCCTTGGTTTGCTCATGCGGCCGGAACCCTAGTATGACCACCCCTCTGACAGCGAGCCGATAAATTCAACTGCAGGGGATGAATCTGGAACTCAGGAAAACAGGAATTTTTTAACAATGCCTTTGTCTGGATCCCTTTCTTGAGTTCCTGAGTTCCATATTCATCTCCTTTGCAGTAACGTCCTGGACATGACCACGGCCACCACGGAACCGACTCCCGATCTCACGATGGAGGAACTCCTCGGGATTTTCCCCGGAGCACGGCGCACTCTTTTTCAGCTCCATCATATCGGCGGCTGCAGCAGTTGCGGATTCTCCCCCGCCGAAACACTCGCCCAGATCTGCGCACGGAACGGCGGACTGGATCCCGCGACCGTTCTGGGAGAGATCCGGGAGGGCCACCTCAAGGATGAGGCGCTCCTGATCTCTCCCGTCGACCTTCATTCACGGCTGAAGGATCCCGGCATCCGTCTTCTCGACATCAGGACCCGCGAGGAATTCGAGGCGGTCTCGATCCCCGGCAGCCGATTCATGACCCAGGAGATCATGCAGGAGGCGATGAACTGGCCAAAGGAGACAGCGATCTTCCTGATCGATCACACCGGCGGCCGGGTGCTTGATGCCGCCGCCTACTTCGCGGGTCACGGCTTCACCGCGGTGAAAGGCCTCAAGGGAGGAATCGATGCCTACTCCTCACAGGCCGATCCATCGCTCCCTCGCTACACGACGGAAGCGGAATGATTGAAAGGCAAAGTCAACAGTCCAATAGCCTTCAGCCTATCCCCCCATCTCCCATCTCCCATCTCCCATCTCCTATTCCCCACCCCATGAGTGACGACCAATTGAACAAGATCGAGGAAGCCGCCAAGAATCCCAAGAATCTCGGCGAGATGGAGAACGCCGACGCGGAGGGCACCGTGGGCCGGAGTGACTGCGGGGACATGCTCCGCATGTGGGTGAAGTTCAAGGAGGAGAACGGCCGCAAGGTGATCGACCGTGCCACCTTCCAGACCTTCGGTTGCCAGACCGCGATCGCCGTGGCGAGCGTTGCCACCGAGATGATCAGGGGAAAGACAGCAGGAGAGGCACTTGCCATGTCGGGGGAGCAACTCTCCTCACCGCTCGGCCCCCTCCCCCCGATGAAAATCCATTGCGCCCAACTCGTCGAGGATGCCCTGAAGTCCGCCCTCGATCCCCTCGCAGCCAAGCCATCCTC
>JBIIGI010000072.1:0-12468 GCA_044236545.1 Chthoniobacterales bacterium | reverse complement strand
CGGGTGTTCCGCAGATGATTGCTCGGTGGTTCGGCACCCGCCTTTTCCAGCCTCTTTTTCCTGAGTTCTTGAGTTCCATATTCTTTACCTCTTGCTTCACTTCACCCACTTCAAACAGCGAGGAGCCCGATTTTTCAACCCGCTATCCTAGGGGGATAAGCGGGGGGGGTGTCAGTTCACGGGAAGCCTGAGGACCAGTGTGGCGAGCGGAGGCAGGTCGAGCGTCACGGAGTGGTCGAATCCGTGGTCTCCGATAGACTGGGTCGGGAAGACTGTCCGGGACAGCGCACCGCTTCCCCCGAATTCGATCCCATCCGAGTCGAGGATCAGTTGGCAGGAACCGGCGCGGGGAACCCCGATCCGGTAACCATGCCTGACGACCGGGGTAGCATTGACGATGACCAGTAGATCCGAAGCATCCACGCCACTAGGAGTCTTCCGGAGGAAAGACCATACTGTGTTGTCGGCGTCGTGGAAATCGACCCACTCGAATCCCTCCGATCGATCATCCAGCGCGAAGAGTGCCGGCTCGCTCCGGTAGATTTCATTCAGCCGCCTGACCAAGCGCTGAATCCCGGCATGGGGCTGATGGTCGAGCAGGTGCCAGTCGATGCTGCTGGCATGATCCCACTCGCGCCACTGCCCGATCTCGCCACCCTGGAAGAGGAGCTTCTTGCCGGGATGCGCCCACATCCAACTCAGGAACATCCGGAGGTTGGCGGCCTTCTGCCAGTCATCACCCGGCATTTTGTTCAGCAATGACCCCTTGCCATGCACCACTTCGTCATGGCTCAAAACCAGGATGAAATGCTCATGGTAGGCATAGAGCATCGAGAAAGTGATCTCCCCCTGATGATGCTTCCGGTGAACCGGCGGGCGCGCGATGTAGCGGAGGGAGTCGTTCATCCACCCCATGTTCCACTTGAAGCCGAATCCGAGCCCCCCCTCGTAGACCGGCTTGGAGACGCCGGGCCAGGCTGTGGACTCCTCCGCGATCGTCATGATTCCAGGATGACGCGCGTAGCAGGCCGTGTTGAAAGCCTTCAGGAACTCGATCGCCTCGAGGTTCTCGCGTCCGCCGAAGCGGTTCGGAACCCACTCCCCGGCGTTGCGGGAATAATCGAGGTAGAGCATCGAGGCGACCGCATCCACCCGCAACCCGTCGATGTGATACTGGTCGAGCCAGAAGAGGGCGTTGGCGATCAGGAAATTCCTCACCTCGTTCCGCCCGTAATTGAAGATCAATGTCCCCCAGTCGCGGTGCTCCCCGAGCCTCGGATCCTCGTGCTCGTAGAGTGCGGTGCCGTCGAAGCGGGCCAACCCGTGCGCATCCTTGGGAAAATGGCCGGGCACCCAGTCGAGGATCACCCCGATGCCCGCCCGATGCAGCGCGTCGATGAGGTGACGGAACTCGTCGGGCGATCCGAAGCGACTGCTCGGCGCAAAGAAATTGACCACCTGATAGCCCCAAGATCCGTCGAAGGGATGCTCCATGACGGGGAGCAGTTCGACATGGGTGAATCCCATCTCCGTGACATAGGAGACCATCTGCTCCGTCAGTTCCAGATAGCTAAGCGGCCTGTCGTGTTCCTCGGGACAACGGCGCCATGATCCGAGGTGCACCTCGTAGATGGACATTGGCTCCGCGCAGGCGTCGCGACGGGCACGCCGCTCCATCCACCCGCTGTCACTCCATGCGTAGCGGCCGAGATCGGTCACCATGCAGGCGGTCCGCAGGTCATGCTGGGCGAAGAATCCGTAGGGATCGGTCTTGAGGAACACATCCCCGTAAGGGCCGCGGATCTCGAACTTGTAATGCGTCCCCTCGGCAACGCCGGGAACGAAGATCTCCCAGATCCCCGATCCCCCGAGACGCCGCATCATGTGGCGACGGCCGTCCCATCCGTTGAAATCGCCCACCACGCTCACGCGCTGGGCATTCGGCGCCCAGACAGCGAAGGAAGTTCCCGTGATGCCTTTAATCGTCCTGAGATGCGCTCCGAGAACCCGGTAGGCCTCGAGATGCTCCCCCTGCCCCAGCAGATAGAGATCGACCTCACCAAGAGTCGGGGCGAAGGCATTCGGGTCCGCATAGGAAAAGCTAGTCCCGTCGGTAAAAGTCGCCTCGATTCTGTAGCCCTCCGGCGAAGCGGGGAAGCCGGCTGGAGCAGGCGCCTCGAACAGTCCCTCCTCATGCACCTTGGTGAGCGGCAGACTCCGCCCGTCACAACCCTGAAGAACAATACTGAGCGCTCCTGGATGGAAAACCCGCGCCATGCTTTGGGAGTCGGCACCCACTGCGTCGTTCGAGCGTATTCCGAGGATCCGATGAGGATCGCTGTGACGGCACTCCAGCAGCGGGTGGAGATCCTCAGGCAGAAGAATAGAGCCGATGGAGGATCCTTTGGGGGAGATGCGTTTCATGGCGATCAGCCCATCATGGGCACCACGGAGAGCCGAGACAAGGGCTTCCGAAGGAGCCCTTGAAAAAGGGCTTAAACCCGGATTTTGCAATGGAACCCTGACAATTGATGTGGAGCGTTCACCAAGATGCTGAGTTCTTCCGGGTTGAAATGTGAAAACGTTAAAAGGTTACAAGGACTGAACCGCCAACCCTGCACTGCAGACTCGATGGAATGATCATGGTCCCTTTTTTTATGTCCGATTTTTGCGTATCCCGATCATCTGGCATCGGATTGGGCCTGCTTCCCGCCACATTCCAACATTGTAACGTTCTAACCCTTTTAACTTCTTCCACCTCAACAATCCCTTACCACATGCAATTTTTGAATTAAACAGCCTCGAAGCGGCTGAGGGTCCGGAAAATCCCGTAGCGTTCTGCAATATCGGCCTTCGAGACCGCACGGAGGCGGTCCATGCTGAAGGACTCGACATTGAAACTCGCGATCACGCTCCCTTCGACCACCGCCTGGCGCAGGTACTCGAACGGGATCTCCTTCTTCTCGGAGAGATCGGCATCCGAGAGATGGCGGCTTGCCAGATAGCCCGCAAGACCTCCCGCAAAACAATCTCCGGCCCCGGTCGGATCATGGATGTCCTCTAGGGGATAGGCCGGGCAGCTGAAGAACTGGCCGTCGCCGAAGAGCAGGCATCCATGCTCCCCCTTCTTGATGGCGACCGCCGAGGGCCCCATCTCGCGGATGCGGCGACCTGCCTTGATCAGGCTGGTCTCACCGGTCAGTTCACGCGCTTCGCCGTCGTTGAGGATCAGCATGTCGACCCTTGCGATCAGGCGCTGAAGTTCCTCCTTGGCGATGTTGATCCAGAGATCCATCGTGTCGGCGATCACGAAGTGGGGGCGGGTCAACTGATCGAGCACGTGGTGCTGGAGGGCCGGTGCGATGTTGCCGAGCAGAACCATCCTGGCCGACTTGTAGGACTCCGGGAGATCAGGGGTGAAGTTCTCGAAGACATTCAACTCCACCGAGCGTGTCTCGCGCTGGTTCATGTCCCACATGTATTCCCCGGACCAGCGGAAGGTCTTTCCGGGGACCACCTGAAGGCCCGCGAGATCGATGTTCCGCCCCTTGAAGAACCCGATGTGCTCTTTCGGGAAATCCTCGCCGACGATGCCGACGAGATTCACGGGTGAGAAGAAGCTGGCCGCAACGGCGGCATAGGAGGCGGAGCCGCCAAGCAGGTCGGCGCGCTCTTCGATCGGGGTCTTGACGGTGTCGAGGGCGATGGAACCGAGAACGAGTAAGGACATGAAGGAAGGTGTTTGGGCTGAAGACTGAAGGTTGTTAGAAAGGGGCGCGGAAGGGAATTACTTGCCGGCCGCGGCACGCTTGAGACCGATGCGCGAGCACCAGAGGACGATGGGCGAGGCGACAAAGACCGAGGAGTATGTTCCGACAAGAATGCCGATCAGGATCGCGAAGGCGAAGTCCTTGAGGACCGCTCCGCCGAAGAAGAAGAGAGCGGCGACCGAAAGAAGCGTGAGTCCTCCGGTCAGCATCGTGCGACCGAGGGTCTCGTTGATGCTACGGTTCATCAGCGCCTCAACGCTGCCGCCGGTCCTGTTGCGAAGCCCCTCGCGGATGCGATCGTAGACCACGATGGTGTCGTTGATGGAATATCCGGCGATCGTCAGGATCGCCCCGACCATCACGAGCGAAAGCTCGCCGCCAACAAGTGAAAAGACACCGACCGTGATGATCACGTCGTGGAGGAGGGCGACCAGGGCACCCACTGCAAAGGAGAACTCGAAGCGGATGGTGACGTAGACAAGAATGCCGATCATGCCGAGACCGAGGGCCAGCAACGCCTTCTTGGCAAACTCCAGCCCGATCTGGGCCCCCACCTTCTCCTGCTGGGCGGCGGTGATCTTCCTGTCTGGGAAGCTGCTCCTGAGCTTCTCGAGGATCTTTCCGGAAGTATCCTCGGCGCTCCGGATCGCCAGCATCTGCTGGGTACCGGCCTGCTCCTGCTGGATGGTGGCCTCTGTCAGTTGGAGCGGCTCCAGGGCCGCGCGGACCTCGGCAACGGCGAGCGATGGCTGGGAATCAAGTACCAGCAGGTCGCCGCCGCGGAAGTCGATGCCGAAGTTGTTCATCCCTCGCTTGGCGAAGAAGCCGATCGACCCGCCGATGAGGATCAGGGAGATGAAGACGGCGAGCACCCGCTTGCCGAGGAAGTTGAACTGGTGGCTGGGAGCCATGTTCACCATCGTGAGGCGCTTGAGGCCTCCGACCTTCATCATCCAACGGAAGGCTGTGCGGGTGAAAAGGATCGCGGAGAAAAGGGAGGCGATGATGCCGAGCATCAGGGTGACGGAGAATCCACGCACAGGACCGCTGGCCTGCCAGAAGAGGATGCCGGCCGTGATGAGGGTCGTGGCGTTGGCGTCGAAGATCGCGCTGAAGGCCTTGCCGTAGGCGCCGTCGATGGCCGCTCCGAGCGACTTGCCGGCGGCGAGTTCCTCGCGGAGGCGCTCGTAGAGGAGCACGTTGGCATCCACGGCGAGACCGATCGTCAGGATGACGCCGGCGATGCCGGGAAGCGTCAGGACGAAATGGAACATCGCCATCATCCCGAAGAGGAGGATGATGTTGATCCAGAGGCCGAAGAGGGCGACGAGGCCGGCCAGACGGTAATAGAAGACAACGAAGAGCATCACCAGGGCGAGGCCCCCGATGCCCGAGACGATGCCGCTGCGGATCGAGTCGGCCCCCAGGGTCGGGGAGACGCTCCGTGTCTCCTCGATCGTGACCGGTGTGCGGAGCGGGTTCTCAAGCACGCTTGCCAGCTCACGGGCCTCCTTCTCTTTGAAACGACCGGTGATCTGGGCCGATCCGCCAGCAATCGGGTTCTTCACCGAAGGGGCGCTCTGGATCTTGCCGTCAAGCAGGATGGCCAGGCGTCCCTGACGGGGTGCCAACTGGGTGGTGAGGTCGAAGAAGGTCCCGGCTCCCTCACCATCGAGGGTCAGGGAGACGCCGTATCCCTGCTGGTCGAAGAAAGCGTATGCTTTGGTCACATGCTCTCCGGTCAGGTCGGCCTCCTTCTTCACCAGAAGTCGGTCCACCACCTCGCGCCCCTCGAAGTTCTGGACCTGCTCCTTGAGCACATATCCCGGCGGGAGGATCGCCTCGCCCTTGTCAATCTGCGCGATCAGGGCCACGGAGTCGGGATGTACCTCCGCAAACTCCAGCTTGGCAACCCGCTGGAGTTGCTCACGCGTGGTCTGGATCTGCGCGGGATCCAGTCCGGGGATCTGAACCAGGATGCGCCGAGCGCCCTGCGGGGCGATGACCGGTTCCCCGACGCCGAACTGGTCGACCCGCTTGCGGATGACCTCCACGGCCTGCTGGAGCATGTCGCCCGTGATCTCCTGACCATTCTGCGGGACCAACTGGAGCAGGAAGGATGTTCCCCCGCGCAGGTCAAGGCCGAGGCGGATCTTCTTTGCGGGCGGCGTCGCCGAGTCGAGGCAGAAGAGCAGGAGGAGCAGGGTCAGGACCGCTCCGAGCCATCGCTTCTTTGCATCGCTCTCCGTCGAGAAGTACCAGGCGAAGAGAGCGAGCAGAAGAAGCCCGAAGAAAAAGGTGAGAAGAGGCGTCATGACGTTGGAAGCATTCCGGGAGGAGTGGCGGCTGAACGGGGATCAGGCTGCGCTCGCGGGGGATTCCTCCGCGGAGCGAGCGACGACCGTGGCAACGGCCGCCTTGTCGATCTCGATCTTCACATTGTCAGCCACCTTCAGCAGCACGGTGCGCTCCTTCACGTTGGAAATCATTCCGTGGATGCCGGAGGAGGTCACCACCTTGTCACCCGTCTTGAGGGCCTCGATCAGTTTCTGCTGCTCCTTGCGCTGCTTCTGCTGGGGGCGGATGAGCAGGAAGTAAAAGATCACGCCGATGAAAATCAGCGGGGCGAACTGGGCGATGGGGCTTGGCTGCGCAGGAGCGGCGGCGGCATCAAGCAGGAAGAGGGATGTTGCGGAAAAAACCATAGCCATCTTTCGTAGCCTATGAACGGAGGGAAGGGCAAGCCGCGTTCGCGGGGGGGGTGATGGCGGCCGGTTTCAATCCACCTTCCGTACTTCCGACCCGACCTCACCCTGGGCAAGTTGGGTACGGATCGACTCCCCCCGCTTCACCTGCCTTGCCGAGGTGATCACCCTTCCCTCCTCATTGCGCGTGATACTGAAGCCGCGGGCGAGCGTCGCCTCGGGGCTCAGGGCCGCCAGGGCCGATTGAAGTCGGGCAAACCGCCCCCTCTCCCTCTCCAGACGGCGAAGCGTCCCGACCTCCAGCAGGTCGCCGAGCGCCGAGATGCCCTGCCGAGCGGCCGCTATCCGCGCCCCCGGATGGGAAGCGGCCAATTGCGCGGACGCCGTGGCCACCGTGGCGGCGAAGCGTTCCATCCGGCGGTCCAGCACCCCGCCCAGGACCTCCTCGATCCGGTCTCCTCTCTGGCGCGCCTCATCGAGCCTGCGAAGGGGTTCGCGGAAGAGGACGGAGTCCGCCAGACGTTCTCCCCGCGACTGATGGCGCTCCAGGAGCGCACCGGCCTCGCGCCCGATCCCCCGCACCAGCGATCGGCAGCGCTCGAGCAACCCGGCCCCGTCTGCGGCAAGAAGCTCCGCGGCGGCGCTCGGGGTCGGCACCCGGAGGTCGGCCACAAAATCGGCGATCGAGAAATCGATCTCATGCCCGACCGCGCTCACCACCGGAACGGCCGATGCGGCGATCGCGCGGGCGACCGCCTCCTCGTTGAATTCCCAGAGGTCCTCCAAACTCCCTCCACCGCGCGTCACGACGATCACATCGACGGGACCGATCGGGGGCGAACCCACGGAGAGTTCCCCGATCGCGGCGGCGATTTCAGCGGCAGCCCCCCTCCCCTGCACACGCACCGGATTGATCACCACCCGGAGGCCGGGATGGCGGCGGTGAAGCACATGGAGAAAATCCCTGATGGCCGCTCCGTCCGGCGAGGTGACCACCCCGATGCGACGGGGGAAGCGGGGCATGGGGCGCTTCCGCCCCGGCTCGAAGAGCCCCTCATCGGCGAGACGGCGCTTCAGTTGCTCGAACCGCGCCTGCAGAACCCCCTCCCCCTTTGGCTGAACCAGCCGTACCATCAGCTGATACTGTCCGCGCGGTTGGTAGACGCTGATCTGGCCGAAGAGCTCCACCTGCAGGCCGTCGCGGAGGACGACCCGCTGAGCGGCGGCGGCTCGGGCGAAAAGGACGCACGGGAGCTGCGATGCCTCATCCTTGAGCGTGAAGTAGGAGTGGCCCGAGGACTGTTTCCTGAGGTTGGAGATCTCCCCCTCGACCCAGATCGTCCCGATTCCCTCCTCCAGTAACCCAGCGATCCGGCGCGTCAACTCGGCGACGGAGAGGACGATTGGGAGCTGGGCGTTGGAATCAGGCAACTCGCCGCTGGGAACCAAGCCGGCGGGAACCGGCCCGGAAGGCTGCGGAAAAGCTGCGGCCCGAAGGGGGGCACCGTTTGCCGGAAGGCAAGTTTCGTCCGCTGGGGTCTCGGATGTCCGGAGCGGGGGCGTTTCCCGACGGCGAGGCAGGACGGGAGCCATGTCGAACCCCAGTTGCCCGGACGCTTCACTCCCCCTCCCCTTGGGTCTTTTCACGCCTTTACCCGCCATCGTCAGGAAAGTTGGGCGCGCAGGCCGGCGAGCAGCTTCCCCAGCCTCTTCGGGACATCGAGCTCCTCCAGCAGTTCCTGGCGCACGGCGGGATCGGCCACAAGCGTCGAGGCCACGAGATCGGTGATCACCCCGATGTTGTTGATCTGGTTGAGGTAGGCCTCGAACTGGGCGGGCAGCTCGATCCCCTGCTCCTTGAAGCGGGAGCAGAGCGCATGGAGTTGGGTGACCTGGGCGGCCAGGCTTTCGCTTCGATCCCCATCCTCCGGGGGGCTTGCGAGTGGCTCCACCCTGGCGATCCGGAAGGGTTCGGTCTGCTCCCATCCCGTGAAGCGCACGCGGCCGACCCCTTGCAGGATCAGGTTGGAGGTTCCGTCCTCATTGCGGATGCAGGCACGCAGGATCCCCGCTCCGGCGACCGGTTCGACCTCCGACTCCTGCTCGTCGCGCGGCATCGCCATGGCAAGCATGCGACCGGTTCCGAGCGCCTCCTCCAGCATGAAGCGGTAGCGCGGTTCGAAGATGTGGAGGGGGAGCAGGGCGTTGGGAAAAAGCGTCACACCCCGCAGCACCATCACCGGGAGGGTGTCCGGCATCTCCTCGATTTTATCCCCGTTCATGGCCGCAGACTACGCCTTCCCCCCACTTCCCGAAACCCCAAAACATGACTTTTGCAATGACGACGACTGGATTTCATCCGGCACGAACTTTCTGGTGGACGATCCGATGGAGAGATTGCATCCTTCTGGCCCTCGACCGCTCAGCGAGCGGGAAAAACGGGTAGGTACCGAAGTGGCCAAACGGGGCGGACTGTAAATCCGCTGGCTTACGCCTTCAGTGGTTCGAATCCACTCCTGCCCAATCTTTCCGCAAAGCGGAAACCGTCTCATCGCCTGAATTTCACGCCCGGACCTTTCTGAACACGCGGAAGGCCGCCAGAATCAGCCCCGCCGCAAGCAGATAGGCTAGGCCACTCCAGGCGATCGCCGCGCTCATCCTATCCACCGGAGTTCCGGAGCCGCACGTGGAGGCAAGACCGACGGCCAAGGGGCCGAGGGCGCCGCCAGCCCAACCGATCATGTTCATGAGCCCGGCGACCGAGGCGCGTTCTCCCGGGGTCACCAGATCAAAGACGGAGGCGAAGATGCCCCCGTCGTAGGCTCCCTTGCAGAGACCAAAGCAGATCATCGCCGCAACCAGCGCCCCCATCGTGGCCGCATGACCGACCGATACCACGCAGAGCGACCCGAGCAGGAGGGCCGAAGCCTGCACGAGCATCCGCGCACCCTTCACATCCAGGGAGAGGCGGTCTGCCAGGATCCCGGAGAGTGGGGCGCTTACCGCGCTGGCTAGTTGGATCGCCGCCACCGCCGAGAAGCCGGCCGCCACCAACCCCAGGTGGAACTTCTCGAAGAGAAACGTGGGGGCCCAGACCAGGAAGATAGCCGCCACGCCGTTGGCGCAGGCAAAGGCGGCCATCAGCAGCGGCACACCTGGCCGCCTGACCAGATCGTGAAGCGTCTGGACAAAACCGATCGAATGCTCCGTTGGATCGGCGGGCGCCACACCCTCCGAGGCCCCACGCCCGGGTTCTCGCAGACGCGTCCAGAGCAGGAGCGAGACCACACACCCCGCCGCACCGAAGCCATAGAAGGCGAATTGCCAGCCGTAGCGTTCCGCAAGCAGCGCCCCGAGGGCTCCACCGGCAATGGTCCCGATGTAAACGGCGGACTGGTGAAAAGAAAGGGCCGTCGAGCGGGTGCGGAGGCCGTGGTAGTCCGAGAGCATCGAGGCGGCCGCGGGGAAATAGACCGACTCACCCAGCCCTATCAGCGCACGCGCAGCCACGAACTGCCAGAGACGTCCGCACCAACCGGTCGCCGCGGTCATCAAGCTCCAGAAGAGGCACCCCCCCAGGATCAGGCCCTTGCGGGAATGGCGGTCGCCCGCATATCCGGCGAAGGGAGCCGATGCGGCGTAGACCCACATGAAGGCGCTGCCAATCAGTCCGAGTTGCGCCTTGGTGAACCCGAAATCGCGCTCCAGTAGCGGGAAGAGACTGCTGATCGCCTGACGGTCCGCGTAGTTCAGCAGACAGACAAGCCAGAGCATCGAAAGGACCAGCCACTTTTCACGGGGGGGCGGGGTGTCGTGTTCCACGGCGACGGACTCTCTCCGTTTTCCGCCGCAGAAGGGAGAGGAAAATGAAGGGGCCGTTCCTGCCGTTTTAAAATAAAATGGGCGAGAGCCGGTCACTTCAACCGGCTCTCGGATGAACTTTTCCGCCCGGGCGACCTGCGGGCCCGGTCACGCCCAACTCTTCCCTAAGCCAGCACCAACCGGGCGGTCACCAGGTAGCAGGAGACCGTGAAGAGATCCGCCGCCGCGAGGGTGATGGGGCCTGCGGCGATTCTCGGATCACGGTGCACGAGTCGTAGAAGCGAAGGAATCAGCACGCCCAAAAGTCCCGCCATGAGGATCGAGACAACCACGCTCCCCCCGATCGAGAGGGCGGAGGGGAGATCGCGCGAAAAAAGCCCGACCAGCAGGGCCACGGCCGCTCCGGCCAGCAGACCGAGCAGGAGGGAGGTCACCGCCTCGCGGCGAAGCTTCACGCGGAGCCACCTCCAGCTCACCCTCGTGAAGGGAAATGACTGGACGGTGAGGGCCAGCGACTGGGCCGCAACGGCCTCCCCGAGGCCGAGCACCAGGGCCATGAAGACGGCCAGCACCACCTTCTGCTGAAGTGTCGCGGCAAAAGAACCAGCCATGACGGCGCAGAGGAGGCCGCCGGAGACGGTGGCGGCCAGCCAGGGAAAGCGGATGCCGAAGGCCTTGAAGGGGGATGCGTGCTGGATTTCCTGGACATGGATGCCGATCGACTGGAAGAGCTGGTCGTTGTTCCCGCCGGTCCCCAGTTCCATCACCTCGTCCGTGAAGATCCCGACATCAATGATGCCCCTGAGGCGCTTCCGTGAATCGACGACCGGGATGGCGAGGAACTTGTGGAGGATGAAGCACTCGCAAGCCTCGAGCAGCGTGGAGTCCTCGGGCAGGGAGAGGACACGGTTCACCATCACCTCGCCGACCTTACAGACAAGCGGCTCGGTCAGCAGCTTCCGGGCGGGAACAACCCCCGAGAGACGCCCCCCGGCATCGACGACATAAAAGTAAAAGATCCTCTCCTCCAGTCCGGTGGAGCGGATCGCCCCGAGAGCCTCCCCAATAGTCTGGTCGACGCGCAGGGGCGGGGGACCCGGCCGCAGGAAATCGGCGACGGGACGGGAGAGATGCTCCCTGGATGCTCCCGTCCCGGGCGAGGGTGTGAACGACATCGCCCGGAGGAACGCGGGATCCCCTTATCCCTTGGTCTTCTCTCCCCGGGCCTTCGCGGGGGGGGTTCCGCCGGAAACCTTGAAGGTCAGCTTGTCGCCGTCGCGGGAGACCTGGATCCGGTCGCCGGCCTTGTAGGATCCCCGCAGGATCTCCTCGGCGATCGGGTCCTCGAGATACCGCTCCACGGCGCGCCTCATCGGACGGGCGCCGTAGGTGGGGTCATACCCCTTCTCGATGAGGAGTTCGTGGGCCTTGGCGTCGAGCGTGACGACGATCTCCTTCTCAGCGATGCGGGCCGTGACCTTGGTCACCTCGAGGTCGACGATGCGGGTGAGCATCTCCTTGGAGAGTGTCTGGAAGACGATAATGTCGTCGATCCGGTTGAGGAACTCCGGCTTGAAGACCCTCTTGGTCTCCTCAAGGATCTTATCGCGCATGGTGCCGTGGCTCTCGTCGTGCTTGGGGGCTCCGAATCCGAGCGTGGTCTGCTTCTTGATCAACTCGGCGCCGACATTGGAGGTGAGGATGATGATCGTGTTGCGGAAGTCGATCTTGCGTCCCAGGCTGTCGGTCACCGTTCCCTCCTCCAGGATCTGGAGCAGGAGGTGCATGACGTCGGGGTGGGCTTTCTCGATCTCGTCAAAGAGGACGACGGAGTATGGCCGGCGGCGCACGGCCTCGGAGAGTTGCCCCCCCTCCTCGTGACCAACATAGCCCGGGGGCGAGCCAATGAGGCGGGAGGAGGTGAACTTCTCCATGTACTCCGACATGTCGATCTGGATGATCGCGTCGGGATCGCCGAACATGAACTCGGCCAGCGAGCGGGCGAGGAAGGTCTTTCCGACGCCGGTGGGTCCGAGGAAAATGAAGGAGCCGATCGGCCGGCGCGGATCCTTGAGGTCGGCGCGGGAGCGGCGCAGCGCCTTGCTGATCGCGGTGACCGCCTCGTCCTGGCCGATGACGCGCTTCCTGAGGTCCTCCTCCATGGAGAGAAG
>JBIIGI010000071.1:0-12579 GCA_044236545.1 Chthoniobacterales bacterium | reverse complement strand
ACCGATTCAGCGAGAAACCATGGGCTCGGACATTGTCACAAACCGTAAGGCTCTCAGGGATTATCACATCCTTGAAAAGTTCGAGGCGGGTGTCTCGCTCGTGGGAACGGAAGTCAAGTCCCTCCGTGCCGGCCGTGCCGACCTGCTAGGATGCTATGCCAGGGTCGAGAAGAAGGGTGTCATCCTCCATGACGCCACCATCCAGGTCTACGAGCAGGCGAGTCATGAAAGCCACGATCCGAAGCGCCCGAGGCTCCTGCTTCTCAACAAGGTGGAGATTGACCGTCTAGCGGAGCAGACTCTCCGCAAGGGGCTCGCCATCCCGGTCCTCCGAATGTACTGGAAGAAGGGGAGGGTTAAGGTCGAACTCGGCCTCGCCCGAGGCAAGCACGCCGCCGATCAGAGGCATGATCTCAAGAAGCGCGCCGAGCAGCGGGAGACGGACCGCGAAATTGCGCGTTTCAAACAAGGCAAACGCTGATTTCCTCATTGCCGCGACGACTTTGTGACAGCACCTTTTCCCGAATGAACGCTGCGGACGAAAACGAGCATTCCGAGTTGCCGGGGCTTTTCCCCCTTCCGGAGGATTATGCCCGCGAGGCAGCCGGATCCTCCGTCGTCCCGCTCTGGGTGGAGTTGGTCGCGGACAGTGAGACGCCCCTCTCATTGCTCTCAAAATTGGGGGGCGACGGCCCGAGTTTTCTCCTGGAGTCGGCGGAGCAGAGTGATCTTGTCGGGCGCTTTTCCTTCGTCGGATCGGGAGCTCGAGCCGTCATCGAGGCGCGCGGTGAAAAGATCACCCTGACGGATCGGGATGGAAGAACTCAATCGTGGAGCGCCGACGATCCCCTGCGCGAACTTGAGACCCTGATGGCCCGCTACCGCTGCGAGCCCCGCCCCGAACTTCCCGGATTCACCGGCGGGGCCGTGGGATATCTCGGCTATGAGGCGGTGAGGCGTTTCGAGACCAGTATTCCCGGTGCGCAAAAGGATGACCTCGGACTCCCGGAGATGCTTTTTCTTATCTCCGACACGATCGTGCTCTTCGACCACAGGAACCGTCGCATCAAGGTGGTGGGCTGCGCATTCCCCGGCGAACTCGGCGCGGAAGAGGCACATCGGGAAGCGACCGGAAGGATCCGGAAGATTCTGGCCAGGATTTCACAACCCTCGGCCGTTCCGCCCTTCCCGGCTCGAATTACGGCACCATCCCTGCCGGTCACGAGCAATCTGACCCGGGAAGAATTCGAAGGGGCCGTGAAGACATCTCAGGAGTACATCCGTGCCGGGGACATCTTCCAGATCGTCCTCTCCCAGCGCTTTTCGATTCCCTATGCGGGGGATCCGGTCCATCTCTACCGGGCGCTTCGATTCATCAATCCCTCCCCCTACATGTTCTGCCTCCGCCTTCCAGGCGGCATTTGCATGGTGGGAAGTTCCCCGGAGGTGCATGTGAAGGTCACCGACGGGCATGTAGAGATCAGGCCGATCGCCGGCACCCGCAGGCGTGGAGCGACGACCGAGGCCGACGAAGCGCTTTCCAGGGAACTCCTTGAGGATCCAAAGGAACGTTCGGAACACCTAATGCTTGTCGATCTGGCACGGAACGATGTCGGCAGGATCTCGTCCTTCGGAAGCGTCTCCGTCACCGACTTCATGACCGTCGAGCGCTACAGTCACGTCATGCACATTGTCTCCCATGTCACGGGGGAACTCTCCGGCGATCAATCCCCCCTCGATGTGCTGAGGGCCACTTTCCCGGCCGGGACGGTGAGCGGATCACCCAAAGTCCGCGCAATGCAGATCATCAGCACCTTGGAACCAACGGCGCGTGGCACTTACGCGGGGGCTGTGGGCTACCTCGGATTCAATGGCCAGCTTGATTCCTGCATTGCCCTGAGGACGGTGCTTCTCAAGGACGGAACAGCGCATGTCCAGGCGGGTGCCGGAATCGTTGCCGACTCGAAACCCGAGGCGGAGTTCGAGGAGACGGTCAACAAGGCGATGGGAGTGGTCCGTGCGATCGAGCTTGCCACCGCAACCAGCACCATCAGCAAGAAGAAGACATGATCCTCGTTATCGATAACTACGACTCCTTCACCTACAATCTTGTCCAGTATTTCGGTGAACTGCGGGCTGATCCCGTTGTCCGTCGCAACGACGGGATCACGCTGGAGGAAATCACGGCAATGGCCCCGGACCGCATCTGCATCTCTCCGGGACCCTGCACCCCCAAGGAGGCAGGTATCAGCAATGAGGTGATCCGCAGTTTTGCGGGACGCATTCCCCTCCTGGGTGTCTGTCTCGGACACCAGTGCATGGGGCAGGTCTA
The DNA here is from genome assembly GCA_044236545.1 of Chthoniobacterales bacterium. Classification (GTDB taxonomy): domain Bacteria; phylum Verrucomicrobiota; class Verrucomicrobiia; order Chthoniobacterales; family UBA6821; genus UBA6821. The sequence continues at coordinate 10,247 of JBIIGI010000071.1, read as the reverse complement.
TGGAGGGGAGGTGGTGCGCGCCGGACGCCTGATGCACGGCAAGACCTCGCCGATCCTACACAACGGGAAGGAACTTTTCCAAGGGTTGCCAAATCCCTTCGAGGCTACCCGCTATCACAGCCTGCTGGTGAAGAGGGAGACGTTCCCCGATTGTCTCGAGATAACGGCTGAAACCACCGAAGGAGAGATCATGGCACTGCGGCACAAGGAACTACCCGTCTGGGGCGTCCAGTTTCATCCGGAATCGATCCTGACGACCCATGGCAAGGAGCTTCTCGCCAATTTCCTCAAGCTGGAGGCCTGAGGTAATGAATATGGAACTCAGGAACTCATGAAAAATGAGTTTTTGTATTCCTAATCAAACTCAGGCACTGACGATGAACTCATAGCAGTGTCATTTCAGGATCTTTTTCTGTTCCTGATTTCCTGAGTTCCATATCTGATCCTTTTCAATTCCTGACTGCAGTAATTCGTTGAAGATTTCGGCGACTTCACGGGCGCAGGACTCGACCGTCACACCGGAGGCTCCCTCCGCTTCGAGCGATGTCATGGTGACTCCTGGAAGACCGCACGGGGTGATGTGGTTGAAGGCACTGAGATCGCCGCAGATGTTGATCGCGAACCCATGCATGGAGATCCAGCGGCGGACTCCGACGCCGAGTGACGCGATCTTTCGTTCACCGACCCAGACACCCGTCTTTCCTTCCATGCGGCCACCCGCGATTCCGTGTCGCGAGAGGAGGATGATCAAGATCTCCTCGAGGAAACGAAGGTAGTCGTGCAGATCCCGTCCGAACATCGAGAGATCGAGCACGGGATAGCCCACGAGCTGGCCGGGGCCGTGGTAGGTCGCCTGACCTCCGCGGTTGGTGCGATGGACGGGGTGGGGAAGGATGCTCTCCTTCCGCAGGCTGGATTCATCACGGCTGCGTCCCATCGTGTAGACTGCTTCATGCTCAAGAAGCAGAAGGTGATTGTCGGGATCTCCGGCCACCTTCGCGGAGAGGAGCGATTCCTGAAGTCCAAGCCCCTCCTCGTAACTGATCCGGCCAAGCCATCGGGGCGAAACAATCATCGATTCACTTTCTCCTCGTGGCTGTGATCTTGGGGACGGGTGATGAGATGGTCCGGAGATGAGTGAGACCTATGGCGATCGCATCGGCGGCGTCACTAGGAGGTGTCTCGGTCAGACCGAGAAGTGCCCGTACCATGAAGGCAACCTGCTCCTTGGCGGCCGCACCTTTGCCGACCACGGCTTGCTTCACCCGCTTCGGAGGATATTCGTGGATGGAGAGTCCGTGTTGCGCCGCACTCAGGACAGCCACGCCCCGCGCGGCTCCGAGAACAATGGCGGTGGCGTAACTTTGGACATAGATCACCTTCTCGATTGCCAGCGCGGCCGGTCGGTATTGCTCGATCGACGCACCAAGTTCCCGGTGGATGGCAATCAGACATCCTTCCTGCGACAGCGAGGGAGCATTCCTGACCACCGAATAATGAAGGCAGCGGATGCGTGTGCCGGATTCCTCCAGAATGGCATACCCTGTGCCGCGCAGGGACGGGTCGACGGCGAGTATCCGCATCATGAGAGATTAACGCATCCCGTGGCTGTGGAAAAGCCCCCAGAAGAAGGAGGCGACTTCGCGAATCAGTCCCCGCACTCCTCAAGGGAGCTCAACGTCCCCCTTGGGGCATGAACCCGCCGAGGGCACCTGATCCCTCCCAACTGGCGGGCTTGTTCCAAGGTATCGAACTGACCGCGGTGCTGGCCGGAGATGTTGCGGGCGAGTGCTGGGGAGACTGGCAGGAGGTCAGAAGAGCAGAGATCGTCAGGAGCAGTGCCGAAACCGCAATGGATCTCTTCATTGCTTGAGAGGGTCGGATCCATCTTCCGGGCTGTAGTAAATCACTGTGTCCCCAGGTTGGACGGTCAATCCGGAGCGGACGCTGTTCGCAATGATGTCGGCGATGGATGTGGAGGGTTCCACGGAGGTGATACGGACTTTTCCGATTAACTGTGATCCACGCTTGATGAGCATTTCGGCATTGCCGATCACTCCGTTCCGATCACCGAGACTGAGGACGACAAAGTTCCATGCTTGGTTAACCGCGAGGATACGGCCTTCAAGACCGGTTCTCATTGTCTTCTTGCGGCGTTGGTCTTCACGCTTCACCAACTCCGATAACTGGGATTCCTGCTCCTTGAGCTTAGTCTGCAGGCTCGTAGTGAGGATATCCTTTTCCTCTAACTGCTTCTTGAGCTCTGCTGAGGCTCCGGAATCCGATGATTGGGCACTCTTGGATGTTTTGGTTTCCAGTTCTGCGATTCGGGTGTCCTTGGCCTCCATGTCGGTTTTCTGCAAGGCAAGGGCGGCATCCTTGTCCGCAACCTGTTTCTGAACATCGGTCAGCAACGAATCGGACTTCTCAATCTTGGCACGCAGGTCGACGACCTCCGCGGCGGTCTTTTCCGAATCAGCGGTCGTCAGGGCCAGTTTTTCCTTGGTTGATTTGAGTTCCGCCGCAGAAGTGGTCTCTGCTTTTTTGGCAACATCGCGTTCGGTGAGGGCCGCGGTCTTTGCATCACGTTCGCTGAGGAGTTTTTCACGATTGAGATAACCCAAGGTGGTGGCCACGAGAGAAAGTACCGCCGCCAGAATGATCAGGATTTTTTGCATTGGGGAACTTGTTGGAGTGGTTTTTTTATTCAAGTGTCCGGCGCTTCTCAAGAAACAAAAGAAAGAAAATATCTTTCCCTTGTTGTCTTTTTATTGACTAGGGATACTTTTGCCTCGTCAGGGGCTATGGATGAAAGACCGGTGAACCCCGCCAGGGCAGGAATGCAGCAACGGCAACCAGCTCTTTCTTGCCGTAGTTCCCTGACACCCCCCCATTCTTTGCCACATCCCGGCATTCTTGTTTCCGTGGAGCGTAAAAACCGATAGGATCAGGATATGCGCCACGGTCGTTTTGAAGAATCGATGTCCACTCTCCTCCGCGATTACGGGGAATCCGTTTCCTTCGACTGGAGACTCTATCGCCACGATATCAGAGGGAGCATCGCCCATGCACGGGCTCTGCTCTCGGCCGGATATCTGACCAAGGAGGAGTTTACTTCGATCAAGGAAGGCCTGGAGACCATCGGGGATGAAATTGCGGCGGGGAAATTCACCTTCTCCGTGGATCTGGAAGATATCCACATGAACATCGAGAAGGAGCTGACCCGTCGGATCGGTGATGCCGGTGCCAAGCTGCACACGGCCCGCAGCCGTAATGATCAGGTCGCGACCGATCTGCGCCTCTACCTCCGAGACGAGGTGACCGGTTTGCAGTTCGGAGTTCGCACTCTGCAGTCCGCGTTGGTCTCTCTCTCCGCCGCCAATCAGGAAGTCCTCATTCCCGGATACACCCATCTCCAGCGCGCCCAACCCGTTCCGCTGGCTCATCATCTCCTGGCCTATGTCGAGATGCTTGATCGGGATCACGGACGCTTGGCCGATGTGGCGGAACGCATGGATGAGATGCCTTTGGGCTCCGGTGCCCTTGCTGCCTCAACCCTCCTCCTTGATCGTGAGGCGATCGCGAAGGAACTCGGATTCTCCCGGGTCACGCAAAACAGCCTCGACGGCGTGAGTGACCGTGACTTCGCCCTGGAGTTGCTCTCGGCGCTGGCCATCCTTGGCATGCACCTTTCCCGACTCTCCGAGGATGTGGTCCTCTGGACCACGACCGAATTCGGATTTGCCAAGCTGAGCGACCGCCATGCGACAGGCTCGAGCCTGATGCCTCAGAAGAAGAATCCCGATATCGCCGAGCTGACCCGTGGCAAGACCGGCCGCCTCTATGGCAATCTCTTCCGCCTACTGACCGTCCTGAAGGGCCTTCCCATGGCCTACAACCGCGACCTTCAGGAGGACAAGGAGGCTGTGTTCGATTCCGTCGACACGGCACGGATGGCGCTGGCCGTCACTGCGGAAATGATGGAGGCGCTTTCCTTTCACAAGGAGACGGCCCACCGCTCCGCCTCCGACCCGGCGTTGCTGGCGACCGATCTGGCTGATGAGTTGGTCCGTGGCGGCATGCCGTTCCGCAACGCCCATGACGTGGTCGGGAAACTCGCTTCCGAATCGGTCCGCCGGGGAGTGCCGCTGGATCAGCTTCCCAAGGAGCTTCTCCTTGAGCTCTGCCCCTCCCTAGTGCCGGGTTGGAAGGAACTCTTTGATCCGATCCGATCACTCCGCGCCCGTTCGGCATTAGGAGGCCCTTCGCCTGAAAATGTCGAGGGGCGCCTGGCCCATTGGAAATCGAAACTGGCAGGGAAGTAACAGGCCGGAGATCCCTCATGGAGCTGAACAAGATCTTCTCCTTCCGGGAGCAGGAGGACGAGCCGCGCCCCTTCATGGATCATCTGTCGGATCTGCGTCTCGTGATCATCCGGATGGCGGTGGTCCTTGTGGTCGCGATGGTAGGAGCTTTCTTCTTCCGTGATCTCCTGGCATCGGTCATCCAGCGCCCCCTGGTGGCGGTCGACCCGGAGAGAGCCTCCTCGCTTCAGTCCCTGGGCGTGGCTGACTCGATGACCATTTCACTCGAACTCTCCTTCTACGCGGGGATGGTTCTTTCCTTTCCCATCCTGGTCTTCCTTCTCGCGCAGTTTCTCTTCCCGGCCCTGAAACCCACCGAGCGGAAAATCCTCCTCCCTGTCTCCGCGTTCGGCCTCATTCTTTTTCTAGGGGGTGTACTTTTCGCTTACTTTGTGGTCCTGCCCGGCACCCTCGATTTCTTCTTCAAGGATGCCAAGGCCATGCATTGGACCCCGACCTGGACTGTCCGCGAGTACTACTCGTTCACCACCCAGTTCCTGATCGCGTTCGGGGTCGCCTTCGAGATGCCGATGGTGGTTCTGGCCCTCGTGAAACTCGGTGTGCTCAACTCCGAAAAACTCCGCAAGACCCGCTCCGCGGCGATCGTGACCATCTTCACCGTGGCTGCCTTCATCACGCCTTCACCCGATCTGGTGACCTATCTTCTCATGGGAGGACCGATGGTTGTTCTCTACGAAGCATGTATTTGGCTGGCCAGGTGGGTCGAACCGAAGACGGGTGAGGGGGCTTGCGGGATTGGCGGCTAGCGGCGTTGGGCTGCGCTCGCAGTATAATATATACAGCTTCGCTTGCCCGCCTAGCTATCCATCCAATCCTGCTGCGCCCGTAAAAAAAACAGACGCAATCTGATTACTCAGCTGTATAAGTCTTGTTGTAGATGTCGCGCAGGGATTGGCCGTTGAAGGTCCAGTAGGGGCCTGGGGCGACGCTGTATTCGAGGCTGAGCATGATTCGTGTGGCAGCCGTCAGAGACATCTCCTCTCCACGGAAGCTGACTTTCTTTGGAGCGACCACAGTCGCCGTAGAATCATCCTCCACCGAATGAAGGACTGATCCCTCGGGAATACCCATCTCGGAAAAGTTGAGATTGGGACGGCGTGCTTTTAACGCTACGGCCGCTTGGGCAGATTCCGCATCAATCTCGGTCTTTTGGCCCAGAACCTCCTGAGTAGCATCCTCTGTATTCAGGAGCCGAAGGATTGCGATGGCTTGCTCAGGCTCGATATTGAAGAACTCGCGCTTGGGATTGATGCGCTGGGGCCCGAAAGCGATATGGAGCGCCTTCTCCACCTCATCAGGATTGCTCACTTTGCAGGCATACTCGATCGTGAAGGGGACAGGAACGCCCGTTGTGTATAGCTGGGCAATTCGGATATTTGCGTCCGTATTGTCAGTTCGGCCGATCTTCACGAGACCGGGCATTGCGGGGTTGGTGAGGACGTAGACGATCATGATAGGAAAGTAGGATTTCCTAGGCCGAGTAGGACTCACCGGATTGGTGGATACGGCCGAGGGTGACGAGGGTATCGAGGATTTCCTGGATGTCGGGGGTGCTGGCGCGGGCGAAGGTCTTTGAGAGAGCTTCGGCGGTGACGTGGGCGCTGGCGGATCGGAGGGCTTCCTCGACGGCGCGGACGCGTTCGGCGAGGGGTGTTGGCCACGGGGTTTTGGCCCTGGAGACCTTGGTTTTACCGGCCTTTTCTTTCGTGAGCTTGAGGCCCGATTGGGCAGCGCTTACTCCTGAGGGATTCTGATACTCGGGGCGGAGGTAGCGGATCACTCCCTGAGCCTCCTCGGCAGCGCGCTCGACATTGAGCGCCACGAGGCGGGTGAGGATCTCCTCGTCGCTCAGATCTGCGGGCCATCCGTAGGCTTCAGCCACGGCTGCATCGAGGTCGTCGTGGAGTTGGCGCAGCACGGAGACGAGGCCCTGATCATGGATCGCCTTTTCCTTGGCGTTCAGAGCACGTCCTACGCGGAGCGCCTCAAGAACGTTGTAGATCCCAGTGAGGGTGAGAGTGGGATGCTCGGCTTGAACTCGCTTCCGATGGGCATCGAGTTCCTCGGCAAGGGAGCGGATCCGGGCCTTCTGTGACTCGTCACAGTTGGGGAAGGGATAGGGATCGAAGCAGCGGGATTTGTTGTAACGGGGATCATTCCCCATTCCCATACGGCCACCTGCAGCCAGCGCATAGGCAACATGAATGCGGCTACTGAGGACTCCGAGATGGATAGCATCATCGCTCGCAATCGCGATCAGCATGTTGTCCGGGAGGACTGAGCCCTCTAGGAACTGGAAATGTCGGTGTTTTCCAGTCTCTCCAGTAGCAATGTAACGAGAGAGCCCAGCAAGTGCTGGCCGGAAGTCCCGACGAGGCTCCCCAAAGATCCACCAGTTATCGCGATAGGTAGCGCGATTATTGGTATCTCGCTCCGGTTTTACCCGAGTGAGGACATGCTGATAGAGGGCAGGAAAGCGTTCGCGCACTTCCTCAGCAGTGAGACCGAAGAGGTCGATGACCATGACGTCGCGAGGACGATCGGCGAGGTCCTTGCCATTCCGATAGGGGCGGATGTGCAGCTCGATTCCGGAAACTGATCTGAGACCGTGTTCTCTGGCCTCCTCTTCCGTGATGATGAATCCCGAACCATGGAGTTTTACTCCGGGGCAGGAAAGCCCTTCATTCGCGCGAAGCGGTTGGGTTTCGGAGACTTTGGCTCCGACGGTCAGATCGGCTGCCATCTCCCCCTTGCTCTCGATGAAGGTGACCTTGGCCGAGCCATCGGCCTGAGGTTCTTCCTCGGTGACGGTGAGGAGTTGGCCCGGCAAATCCGATTTCGCAGCGACGGTCATGGCGATGCGGACGGCCGCTCCCTCCTGAGTATCGACCCACGGGTGATCGGGGATGGCGAAGCGGAGGGAGATCTTATCGAGATGGCGTTCCAGTACGCGGCGATTGAAGGTCTGACGGAGGCTATTGGTCGTGATGAATCCGAAGCGCTTGGCGCTGTCTACCTCGACAGCACGGGCAGCTTTCTCCCACCAATACATGACGAAGTCGGCACTCTCAGGGACTTCTGGGTAAGCTTTTCTGAGTGTCTCGGTGTAGCTGTCTCCAAGATCCTCGCGCATCCGGGCAGGGCCGAGGAAGGGAGGATTCCCCACGATGTAGTCAGCCTTAGGCCACTCGGCGGGGCGGGCGTTCGGATAGCTGAGCAGCGTCGTGCGCTTGGTCTCATCGGGCACCTCGCGTCCGGTGACGGGGTCGGTTTTCTTGGACTTCCGATCCCAGACGGTGACTGGCTGGCCTGACTCATCGAGGACGGGCTGCGGTTCCCCATCCCAAGCAAGGAGGGCATCGCGGCACTCGATATTGTGAAATCTCCGCAGGACGGGTTCCTCGGGCAGGGTCTGGCCGCGGGTGCGGAAGTGCCATTGGAGGTAGCCTATCCAGAGGACCATCTCGGCGATGGATGCGGCGCGGGGATTCAACTCTAGCCCAAGGAACTGGTGGGGATCGACGCTGTGGGTGGAGAGGTCGAGGAGGAGGTTCTCCCCGAGGTCGACTGAGGCATCGAGGACCTCTCCCTCGAGGCGCTTCAGATGCTCGAGGGCGACGTAGAGGAAGTTCCCGGAGCCACAGGCGGGATCGAGGATGGTGGTCTTGCAGAGCTGGCCGTGGAAGGTGCGGATCTCCTTGCGGGCCTCCTCCATGCGTCCGGCCTGGGCGTGGACGACGGCGGCGGTGCGAACACTTTCCCAAGTCGAGCGGAGGGGCTCGACGATGGTGGGGAGAATGAGGCGCTCGACGTAGGCGCGTGGAGTGTAGTGGGCACCGAGGGCGTGGCGTTCCTCGGGATCGAGGGCTCGCTCAAGCAGGGTGCCGAAGATGGCGGGCTCGACGTTCTTCCATTGCGCTGCTGCAGCCTGGATGAGGATCTCGATTTGGATGGCATCGAGAGGCAGGACGCTGGCCTCCTCGAAGAGGCCTCCGTTGAAGCGGAGGAGCTTCTGACTGAGGATGACGGAATACTCTGTGCCGGTCTGCATCTCGGAGAAGAGCTGACGGAGCTTCGGAACGAATCCCTCGGGCTGGGAGCGGAGGGATTCCAAGAGGCCCCGGAAGCCATCTTTCGGAAGAAGTCCGACATCCTCGGCAAACATGCAGAAGAGGCAGCGGGTCAGAAACTCGCCGACGAGCTTGGGAGGGTGACCGCTTCGTTCGAGTGAGGCTGCCAGAGTCGCCAACAAGTCGGCGATCTCGCGGGTGACGGCGGCGCTGATCTTGGAAGGGTCGAGCGAGAGGGGATCGAGCCAGACTTGGCGGAGGCGATCGCGGACGCTCTCCTCGGCAAGGTCCGCGAGGCGGATGCGGAAGGTGCGCGGATCGGGATAGGGAAGGTAGGCTTTCCCTGCCTGTGTGAAATCGGCGTACAGCTCGATGGTGTGGCCGATGTCGGCCACAAGGAGAAAGGGTGGGGTGGCATGGCCGTCGGGGAGGGAGCGGGCGTAGCGCTCGGCCTGACCGCGGGCCTTCATCATGGCGTCGTCCCAGGCTCCGCTGCCACGAATAGGACCGTTCTTTGGGCCGCTCTTCTTGGCCGGGAGATAGACGCCTGCCTGTTCCATGATGCGGGCGGAGTCGGATTTCGTAGCCTCCTTGTTCTGAGCGTCGGCGTATTGCTTTGCCTCGAGGACGAAAGCATCCCGGCGGTAGAGATCGATGCGGCCGTCGCCGAGGGACCCACCCCTGAGGGGTATCTTCACTGGAAACTCGAAGGTGTAGCCGTCGGAGTGGGTATTAGACGGACGGGGGACCTCGAGTAGATCACACAGCTCGCTCAGGAAGAGCTGAGCATTCGCCCGCTCGGAAGCCTCGGCACGTGACCAACGCTCGATGAAGGTGTCAGCGGGGGTGGGCGTGGTGGAGGATGAATCCATGGGGGAAAACGGTATCTGACAGATAACGCTCAGAGGAGCAGGTGGCGAGCCTGTTCATCCTGTGAATATCTATCAGTGTCCTTAGTCTGCGTTTGCATGCCCGGCCGTTGCTTCGCATTTGAACTCGGGCTTTCCCAAGCCACTCGCCCCTGACGGGGCTGCTTCGCAGTCCTATCAACTCCCGCCTGTCGCTGATTTGTTACGGCAGCGCCTCTGCGCGAGAACATTCAGTTTCGCCCAAAAGAAAGAGCCGTGCCCCCTTTAATCGGGAGACACGGCTCTCTGTGATTGTTATCGAGTAAACCTCAGAGGTTCATCTTGATCCCTTGGCCCTGGGCCATGGCGGCGTGCTGTGCATCGGTGCAGGGAGCGTTCAGCGGAACGTCGGTCTTCACCTCGTTCGCCGTGACGATCCCGTTTCCGAGCATGTAGGCCTCGACCTCCTCGCCGCTGATGTCAGGCAGCATGACCCCGTTGATCTCCACGCAGGGGGAGAGGGGTTGTCCGCTCTTCTGCTCCATCTCGAAGCGGAAGGCGGGGTTCTTGATGATGTCCTTCTCCGTGTAGGGGAGGGAGTACTTGGCAAGAACCGCGCGGACTCCGTTGCTCCACCCGCAGGTGGTCTTGAGGTAGGCGGTGATTTCGGGCTGTGACATGGTGTGTCGGGAGTTGGTCGTGATGAACCGGGAAGGATTATTTCTTCCCCTGGCCGGGACGATACTCCTCCTCGGCGGCGGAGAGTGCCGCGCCGAAGCTGACCATGTCCTCGCCGCTCTTGACGGTCTCGAGCGCCTCGCTCTCCTTGCGGAGTGCTTCCTCGCTGTAGCCGGTGGCCTTGATGGAGAGGCCGAGACGACGCTCGGTCTTGTCGATCTTGATGACGCGGGCCTCGACCTCCTGGCCGGGCTTGAGGACATCCT